>JALSJY010000171.1 GCA_026989045.1 Hyphomicrobiales bacterium
CTTTGTATGGAATGCGTGGGAAGTTTTGTGTGATGGTCTTGCCTTTAGAAAACTCTTCAAATATTCCACGTAAAACTGGCTCAATCGCCTCAAAAACTTCGTCTTGAGTTACGAAACTCATTTCCATATCAAGCTGATAGAACTCACCCGGTGAGCGATCTGCTCTTGCGTCTTCATCACGAAAACATGGAGCGATTTGGAAATATTTATCAAAGCCCGACATCATAAGCATTTGCTTAAATTGTTGTGGTGCTTGGGGAAGCGCATAAAACTTTCCAGGGTGAACACGTGATGGCACTAAGAAATCCCTTGCCCCTTCTGGTGAAGATGCCGTTAGGATTGGGGTTTGAATTTCATTAAACCCTTGCTCGACCATTCTTTTACGAATTGAAGCGATAATTTGCCCTCGTTTAATAATATTATTATGAATACGCTCACGCCTAAGATCCAAATAGCGATATTTTAATCTGGTTTCTTCAGGATATTCTTGCTCACCAAATACTGGCATTGGCAATTCTTTTGCCTCGCCTAAAATTTCAATGTCACGAATAAATATTTCAATTTCACCTGTAGCAAGGTTTTTATTAACAGCCTCACTATCTCGCGCTTTCACTTCACCGTCAATTTTTATAACCCATTCAGAGCGAATGGTTTCAGCTAATGAAAAAGCATCAGAATCAGGATCGATAACACATTGTGTTAAGCCATAATGATCTCGAAGATCAATGAATAACAGGCCGCCATGGTCTCTTACACGGTGAACCCAACCGCTTAGCCGAACGCTTTGTCCAACATTTTGAGAGTTTAATTGCGAGCAGTTATGAGAGCGATAAATATGCATAGTAATATTGCCTTAAAAAATGAGTTATAGCGCTGGAAAAAGCGCATGTAAGCAATGATTTGTCAAGCATTTGCGTAAAAAACTAAAAAACCCATAATTTCCTTAACTTACATGACTTGCGCACTGGTAAATAAAGTTAACATCTGCTAACTATTTCTGAGGGAATAAGAAAAAGCAGAAAATATGGAAATTATTACTAAAACTAGTGAGTTAGAAAATTACTGCCAACAGGCCGCCGATTTTGATTTTATCACAATAGATACTGAGTTTTTACGTGAAAGCACCTATTGGCCGATATTATGCCTTATTCAGGCCGCCACCACTGACAGAGCGGTAATAATTGACCCGCTTGAAAACGGATTAGATCTAACGCCATTTTTTGAACTGCTTTCTAATAAAAATATCGTAAAGGTATTCCACGCGGCAAGACAAGATATTGAAATATTCGTAAAACTAACAGGTAATGTTCCACAATCCACTTTTGATACCCAGATTGCTGCCAGTGTATGTGGTTTTGGCGATAGTATCTCTTATGATAATTTGGTTCGCTCTATTGTTGGCGCACAAATTGACAAAAGCTCTCGCTTTACTGATTGGTCTGCAAGGCCACTTACAAACAAACAACTTGCCTATGCCTTGGCTGATGTTACCCACCTGCGAGATATTTACACTCATTTGATTGAAAAAATACAAAAAAATAACCGCCATACTTGGGTGCAAGATGAAAATTTAGCACTTGCTAGCAAAGATACTTATATAGTTCGGCCTAAAGACGCATGGAAACGATTAAAGACGAAAGTGCACCGCCCTCGTGACTTGGCCGCACTAAAATTACTTGCACAATGGCGAGAGCAAAAAGCGCAAGATAAGAATTTGCCAAGAGGTAGAATATTAAAAGATGATGCAATTATTGAATTGGCGGTGCAGCGCCCCACAAGTGCAGAAAAATTTGAAAGACTAAGAGCAGTCCCACGCGGCTTTTCTCGCTCAAGCGCAACCAATGAAATAGTTAGCCTGATTAAACAGGTTATAAGCCTGCAAAGTGATCAGCTACCACAAGTAGCTAAGCGCAATAATAGCCCATCTCCAAAGGGGCCTATTGGCGATTTAATCAGAGTGTTGTTGAAATCTATATCTGAGCGTGAAGGTGTGGCATCAAAAATTTTGGCTACATCAAGCGATATAGATCAATTAGTTTTATGTGATGATGCAGATGTGCCAGCATTAAAGGGCTGGAGAAGAGAAATATTTGGCCAAAAAGCCTTAGCAATTAAGCATGGAAAACTGGCATTAGCTGCAACCCCAAATGGAATAATTGAAATTCCTATTGATCAACCAACACCTCAAAAGAGCAGAAATTAGCGGCCTGTGCTAATTGAGCAAGGCGATTGTTTAGATGATTTCCATCTAAAAAGGCCAAATCTTTAGGCAAAATCAGCTGTAAAACACCATTCTTTACTCTGAAATAAACCTGTTCTAATATTCCGCTCATTCCTGCAGATAGTGGAAAAGCCACACGAAAAATTCCAGCAATAACTCTAGCTCTGCTGTTAGCATCACCTTTAGACAAGAGCAGCAAGTCATCGGAAGAATATTTTCTCTTTAATCCCATATATCGATACATCAATATTTGTGCCAAATATGCCCTATCAGCATGATCTATGCCAATTAAAGCGCCATAAGCTACCAGATTAACGCTCTGCTCACCCCGATAATCTGGGTGGCCGCGCCAGCCAATATCAGCCAATAAACAAGCCGCTTTTCGTAAGCGTTTTTGCTGATCTGTCTCATTCTTTTCATAGGCCTTATAAAAACTATCAGTAAACTCTATCAATTCTTTTGAATGTTTTGGCGATCTTGCGCGCAAAATAGACATTTCCTCACAAAGCTGAAGTAATGGGTCACTGTTTTTTTCACTATCATCTAAAAGAGAATATAAATAACCCTCCCTCACCCCTAAAGTAGAAAAAATTAGTTTTTTAAAATTACCCGCTATTAAAATATTGCGCAAAACGACTGCACCAAATGGTAATAATTTCCGACGTGAAGAGCTAACTAATTCAGCTCCAGAATAACTCCCACTTTCCTTATGTTCGCCGATAATTTCATCACAAAATTCAATCATATTATTAGCATCAACTTGATAATTTAATATCATGTGAAGCGGGTAGTTATGAAATATTTGGTGTAATTTTGCTAACGCCCTCCATGATCCACCGATAGCGTAAAAAGTCTCAGCAACAGCCAGATTATGCAAATATGGTTGGATTTTTTCTTTTACAATTTTATCTGCCAGTATAAGATCATAGCCACTATTTTCAGCCAATCTAATAACACCAAGCTCAAAAGTTTCTTCATCACTTACATTGCCATTATCTAAGCAAGCTAACTCAAGTGATCCACCACCCAGATCACCTACAATTTTCACTTGACTCACACTGGATTTATAAATGCCCGCATAAGCACCAAGCGCTGCATAATAGGCTTCTTGTTTTCCACTTAAAATTTGAACCTTAACACCTGTGATTTTCTCTACTTTTAGCGCAAAGTCTTTGCCATTTTTTGCTTCGCGCACCGCAGAAGTCGCGACACAATAAATATTTTCTACCTGCATCAACTTAATCACCAAGGCAAAGCGACGCATTGTTTTAAGCGCTTTTTGCATATTATCTTCATTAAGCAGGCCAGTCAAAGCAACTCCCTGACCCAATGCACAAGCAGATTTTTCATTATATAGCGGAGTTAGCGCACGTGTCTGACGTTCATAAATCACCATACGAATAGAGTTTGAGCCAATATCAAGCACGGCAACTGGTGAGTGACCTTTTATGCGCCCTTGAGCTTTTTTATCAACTTTTTGACGCATCAGACGTATTCATTTCTCTTATTTCAAGCGCTTCAGATGCTAGCTTTCTTGTGATTGGCTTACCTTTTGAAAGGGCAATTTCGTCCATAAGGGCAACCAAGGCAACAACCTCCTCACTAGAGCGCTCCATACGTGAAATCAGATAACCTATTATTTTAGGATCTACAATAATCTGCCTGTCATCAAATAGTTTAATAAACATTTGGCTCAATTGTGCATCATCAGGAGTGGCGACATTAAAGCTTGTAGCAAGGCGAGCGCGAGAAATTACATCAGCTGTTTTATATGGCCATTGTGAAATTGGCTTAACAGCAGTCATTAACACGGGGCGAGAAGCGCGAATTGATTGATTCAAAAGATGAAATAAACCATGCTCATCAAAGCCATGTTGGTCAATATTTTCAAGCAAAACTGGCTGAACACCTCCGTGTTTTGTTAATTTCTCAAGCATATCATTAGTAACAATAATAGCGTTGCTTTTTTCTTGCCAAATAGCAGCTAAATGAGATTTTCCAGATTTTGGCGGGCCAAAAATTATTGTCATTGGTGAACGCCAATTAGGAAATGAAATAACATGTTCAAACGCCATGCTATTAGCATCACTAACAATAAAATTTTCAAGACTTAATGAAGGAACATGCCCAAGATCTAGAGCAAATTGTTTGCTTTGCTTAAAATTAGTATTCTTTGGTATTCCGCTCACTTTTTCTTCTTCTTTTCTGTGGCGCCAAGGTAAAGCGTACTGGTTTCATATTTGCTTATTCCAAACCTTACTAAAACACCAATAATAGCCACTAATGGCACAGCTAATAACAGGCCAACAAAGCCAAAGATCAACCCGCAAGCAAATAACGCAAACATTAACCAAACTGGGTGAATACCAATATTTTTACCAACTAATTTTGGGTATAGGATATTCCCCTCTAAAAACTGCCCAACCATGAATATTGCAAAAACAGCGCCAACCATAATCCAGTCTGGCCAAAACTGCACTAAAGCAATACCAATCGAGAGAACTAAACCAATAGAAAACCCAACATAGGGAATGAAGCTTAATAGGCCAGCAATAAGACCAATTACTAGGCCAAAATTTAAACCCATTAAAGTAAGTGAAGCGGCATAAAAGATCGCTAGCAAAATTACTACGCTAGATTGCCCGCGGATTACCCCTGCCATAGCTTTATCTATGTTTTTGAAAACACCACGGATTTCATCTCTATAATCACGAGGTAGCAAATTATCGGCTTTTTTGACAATATTATCCCAATCAGCAAGCAGATAAAAAGCTACAACTGGGGTAATAATAAGCAATCCAAACACATTAAGCATTGTCATGCCGCTTTGCATTATTTGCGCAAGAACACTGCCAGCAACACCAATCCCCTGCCCTAAAAATTGAGATATTTCATCTTCAAATTGCGCAACTCGTTCTGCCCCAACAAAAGAATAAATGTTTGGCAACCATTGATTTACTATTGCCTGCAATTGCAAAACATAATGCGGTAATTTTTCTGCGAGACCGACAATCTGTTGAATAAGCAGTGGCACAACAAGCAATAATGCGCCAACAAACAACAAAGTTACTACTATTATCACACTAATAGTTGCCCAAAGACGGCTAAATTTCCACTTTTCTAATCTATCTGCAACAGGGTCAAGTAAATAAGCTAATACCATGCCCACAACAAAAGGTAGCATAATTGACTTAAACACCCATAGGAATAATATTAGCAGAACAGCAAAAACGCCCCATATTTTTAACTGATTTTTTATAGGCATATTGTTCTTCCTCTTGCCCTAAATATAATTTAGCGCTATCAGCGCCTTATGATTACCTTATAGCCTGTTCTTATTCATCAACCAAGCAATAGATATAATAATGTCAAAAAACAAACATTTACCAAATTCTCTTTCATATAAACAAGCAGGTGTTGATATTGATGCTGGCAATCAGCTTGTTGAAAATATCAAGCCCATGGTGAAATCAACAAGGCGCGCGGGCGCAGACGGAGAAATTGGCGGCTTTGGTGGCCTATTCGATCTTAAATCAGCAGGCTTTAAAGACCCGATTTTAGTTGCGTCCAACGATGGGGTAGGCACAAAACTTCGCATAGCAATTGAAACAAATATTCATGACACTATCGGCATCGACCTTGTTGCTATGTGCGTTAATGACATCATTGTTCAGGGCGCAGAGCCGCTGTTTTTCTTGGATTATTTTGCAACAGGCAAGCTTGATGTAGAGGTCGCAACGAATATTATTTCAGGCATTGCAAATGGTTGCAAACAAGCAAATTGCGCCCTTATTGGCGGCGAAACAGCTGAAATGCCATCAATGTATCATGGCGATGATTATGATTTAGCTGGCTTTTGTGTTGGTGCAGCTGAGCGTAGCAATTTATTGCCAGTAAAAGATTTAAAATCAGGCGATGCGCTGATTGCTCTGGCTTCTTCTGGCGCTCATTCAAATGGTTATTCTTTAATAAGAAAAATTGTAGAGTTAAGTGGGTTAGACTGGCAAGACAAAGCACCATTTGACACTGATAAAACACTTGCACAAAGCCTTTTAACTCCAACTAAGATATATGTAAAATCCATTTTATCAGCCTTAGAAAAATCACTGGATATAAAAGCCTTAGCTCATATTACTGGTGGTGGATTTAGCGAAAATATTCCGCGTGTTTTGCCCAGCCACCTAAGTGCTAGAATCGACTTGTCTACAATAAACCCTACCCCTGTTTTTGGCTGGTTAGCAAAAACAGGAGGCGTTGAAGAGAGCGAAATGTTACGCACTTTCAATTGTGGCATAGGCATGCTTTTGGTCGTGCCGCAAGATGATGCTGATGAAATTATCACTCACTTTAATAATGCTGGTGAAACTGCCTATTTAGTTGGCTCACTTATAGAAAAAACAGATGAAGCAGTAATTTTTGAGGGGTCATTATCTTAATGAGTGACAAAAAAAATACAGTGATATTTATTTCTGGCCGTGGCTCAAACATGCAAAAGCTGATTGAGGCGGCAAGTGATGCAAATTATCCTGCAAAAATTATTGGCGTTATCTCTAACAAACGTGACGCGCAGGGTTTGGAGTTTGCCAAAAAAGCGGATATAAAAACTGCTGTTATCTCACCAAAAGATTACAAAAACAAAGCTGATACTGATGCCGCAATTAGCTCACTATTAGAGAGTTGGGACGTAGATTTAATATGTCTAGCTGGATATATGCGCCTGCTTGGCGCTGAGTTCTGCCAAAAATGGCAAGGGAAAATCATCAACATACACCCCTCGCTTTTGCCGCAATTTAAGGGGCTGAACACCCATCAAAGGGCAATTGATTCGCAAGCAAGTGATCACGGCTGCACGGTGCATTTTGTAACGGTGGATATGGATAGCGGCCCCATTATCGGGCAGATAATTGTTCCACTTCAAAATGATGACACAAAAGAAAAATTAGAAAAGCGAGTGCTAATAGCAGAGCATAATCTTTATCCTTGGGCATTAGCACAAGTCGCATCTGGTGAGGTTAATTTTTCTGATTAAATAACCCCTATCAAAAATTTTGATACACACTATCACAAAAAACATCTCGACATATTTTTTGCCTAGAGTTAGCCTCTTCCGATTCGGAGAAAAATATGAGTTTTCGCGATTGGTTATGGATTATATTACTTGGCGTAATTTGGGGGTTTTCTTTTCCATTTAATGCAATTTTGCTTAATGAACTAGAGCCGCTTTGGATTTCCGCAGGTCGGGTAACAATTGGTGCGCTTGGATCTTGGGTAATATTATTATTTGCTAAAAAGAAACTACCAACTGATATTAGTCTGATTTTAAAAATATTCCTTATGGGAGTAGTATCTTATGCAATTCCTTTTGCACTTTTTCCCATTGCGCAACAATATCTTTCAAGCGGCGTTGCATCAATCTTAAGTGCATTAACCCCAATCACTACGGTAATTGTAAGCCACTTTTGGATTGGTGGGGAAAATGCAACTTGGCGTAAGGCAATTGGAGTTGGAGCTGGTTTTTCTGGTGCAATAATTTTGACTTTCCCAGCCCTGCAATCAGGTGAAACCTCGCAATTATGGGCTATGGGCTTGGTGATTTTAGCAACACTTTGTTATGCAGTTTCAATGAATTACCTTCGCCACTTGCCAAAAATAGATCCCGCAGTAATAGCAACATTGGCACTTAGTGGCGCAAGTGTTGTGGCGCTAGTATTTGCTTTAGCATTTGATGGCATCCCCACTATTACTAAAACAGAAACATGGGTTTCATTATTTGGCATTGGGTTAGTTGCAACGGCTTTTGCTTTTCAGATTATGTATCGACTTCTACCAAGAGTAGGACCTACAAATTTTTCAGTAACTACCTTCATTGCGCCAATTTCAGCAATAATTCTTGGTGCAACTCTGCTAGGCGAGCGCCTGCATTTAAGTCACTTTTTTGGTATGGCATTCATCTTCATCGGGCTTTTATTGATAGATGGCAGGATTGTTAAAAGAATAAGAAGACTAAAGGTTTAAGAGTGAATAATAAAACTCTTAATCAGTAGAAACCGCCCTCCTACCTCTAGCCATTTTACATGAAGAGAATCGAAGCATCTTAAGACTCTTCGCTAGCGCTCAGAGTGACAGTGGAGCGAGATTCAGAGTGACATTGAGGAGTTTGTCATCTTGAGCGAATGCGAAAGATATTTAACTCCGTCATGCAAAATTCTAAACTTCAGCTCACAATGGTAATGGTTAACTTAAAGCCCTAGCTTTGCCTTCAAAATTTCATTCACGGCCCTAGGGTTTGCTTTGCCCTGTGAGGCTTTCATTACCTGCCCCACAAACCAGCCAATAAGTTGAGGTTTTTCTTTTACCTTGATAACTTGCTCAGGGTTGTTTGCAATAATCTCATCAATCATTTTCTCAATCGCACCAGTATCACTAACCTGCTTCATGCCGCGTTTTTCAACAATTTCGCTTGGCTTTCCACCCTCAACCCAGATAATTTCAAATAGCTCTTTGGCTATTTTACCAGAAATATCACCATTTGAAATAAGATCAATGATGCCTCCTAATTGATGTGCGTTAATTGGTGAGTTAGCAACATTTAACTCCTCTTTTGCCAAACGGCCAAAAAATTCATTTATCACCCAGTTTGCTGATAATTTTCCGTTCCGACCCTTTGCTACATCTTCAAAAAAACTAGCATTTGCACGAGAGGAAATTAAAACCGAAGCATCGTACGAGGTAATGCCATATTCACTTACAAAACGGCCATGCTTTTCATCTGGCAATTCAGGTAGATCCTTTGCTAATTTAGCAACAAATTCATCATCAAATTCAAGCGGAAGTAAATCAGGATCAGGGAAATAGCGATAATCATGCGCTTCTTCTTTTGAGCGCATAGAGCGAGTTTTGCCAGTTTTTGCATCAAAAAGGCGGGTTTCTTGATCTATCTTGCCACCATCTTCTAAAATATCAATTTGGCGGCGAGCTTCATATTCAATTGCTGCAACTGCAAAACGCATTGAGTTAACATTTTTAATCTCACAACGAGTGCCAAATTCACCTCCTGGTTCACGCACAGAGACATTGATGTCAGCACGAAGTGATCCTTGCTCCATATTGCCATCACATGTGCCAAGATAGCGTAAGATTGTGCGGATTTTAGCAATGTAAGAGCGGGCTTCTTCACTCGATCGAATATCTGGCTTTGACACAATCTCCATCAAAGCAACGCCCGAGCGATTAAGATCAATAAAGCTCATATTTGGGTGTAAATCATGAATGGATTTACCAGCATCTTGCTCAAGATGAAGCCGCTCAATACCAATTTCAACTATCCCATCTTTACCCATATCAAGATAAACAATTCCCTCACCAACAATCGGGTCTTTAAACTGAGAAATCTGATAACCCTGCGGTAAATCTGGGTAAAAATAATTCTTACGATCAAAAATCGAACGGTTATTGATTTTAGCTTTCAAGCCAAGCCCAGTGCGAACCGCTTGGCGCACACATTCTTCGTTTATTGTTGGAAGCATTCCTGGCATAGCCGCATCAACAAAAGATACGTTTGAATTGGGGGAATTGCCAAATTTTGTGGACGAGCCTGAAAATAATTTTGATTCTGAAGTTACTTGAGCATGGATTTCTAGCCCAATAACCATTTCCCAGTCACCAGTTGCCCCCTTGATGAATTTTTTAGGGTCGGGTGTTCGTGTATCTACAAGGCTCATAACTATCTCTTTACTCTATTTAATATTATTGCGGGCAGCAATAATGCCCTTTTCAAAATTAACATTCCAATCAATCAGATTGCGCCAAGTCATCTCTGCCTGATCGTCATCAAGCCCAAGCGAGGTTGCACGCTCTCTAACCTTGGTAATAACCGCCTCAATCCGCTCAGCATCAAATGCCTGATGAGGGTCAGTTTTTAACTCAGCCATACGCGTAACATAAGTATGACGCTCTGCAAAAAGTTCTATCAACGCATTATCAATGCGATCAATTTCAACTCTTACATCTTGTTTAGTTTGGCAATCTTTGGGAAGTTTTTCCATTTTTACCACCATTTCTTTGGGGTGAAATCAAGTCCTGCGGAGCGTTCAATCACTCGACCAGCCGCAAACAAAGTTTCCTCATCAAATGGCTTGCCAATAAGTTGCAAAGCAAGCGGCAGGCCTTGTGCGTCTTTTCCTGCAGGAACAGCAATTGCGGGCAAACCAGCCATATTGACTGTTACCGTGAAAATATCATTTAGATACATTTTAACAGGGTCAGCCGCCATTTCTTGATCGGCAATGCCAAAAGCAGCTGATGGCGTTGCAGGGGTAAGAATTGCATCAATCCCATCAGCAAATACCTGCTCAAAATCACGCTTTATCAAGGTGCGAACCTTTTGCGCTTTAACATAATAAGCATCATAATAACCAGCGCTTAACACATAAGTGCCGATTAACACACGCCGCTGAACCTCTGCCCCAAAGCCTTTTGCACGAGTATTTTCATACATCTCATCAATGCTATCGCCATTAACTCGCAAACCATATTTCACACCATCATAACGTGCTAAATTTGATGAAGCCTCAGCAGGCGCTACAATATAATAAGCAGGCAAGGCATATTTTGTATGAGGTAGAGAAATACCTTTAATTATCGCCCCCTCATCTTTTAGCCAAGCCAAACCCTGTTGCCATAGAGTTTCAATTTCTTGCGGCATGCCTTCCATACGATATTCTTTAGGCACGCCTATAGTCAGACCTTTTACACCACGCTCAACAGCGGCGGCAAAATCTGGCACAGCCAAGTCAACAGATGTGCTATCTTTTTTATCAAACCCAGCCATTGAATTAAGCATCAAGGCGCTATCTTCAACTGTGCGGGTTATTGGGCCAGCCTGATCAAGCGAAGAGGCAAAAGCTACAACACCCCAGCGTGAGCAACGCCCATAAGTTGGCTTAATGCCAACAGTGCCAGTAAAGGCGGCAGGTTGACGAATTGATCCGCCCGTGTCCGTTGCTGTAGCGCCAGCGCAAAGCCAAGCACTAACCGCAGCGGCCGAGCCACCAGATGAGCCACCTGGTACTAAATCTTTATTTGAGTCATCTGCACGCCACGGATTTACTACCGCACCATAATAAGAAGTTTCGTTAGATGATCCCATAGCAAACTCGTCCATATTAAGTTTGCCAAGCATTACCGCACCATCTGCCCAAAGATTTGCTGTAATAGATGATTCATATTCAGGCTTAAAGCCGTCCAATATATGAGAGCCAGCTTGTGTGTGCGTGCCAATAGTTGCAAACAGATCTTTAATGCCCAGCGGCACGCCTTCAAGCGCTCCGCCCTGCCCTTTAGCAAGCTTTTCATCACTTTGCTTTGCCATAGTGCGAGCTTGCTCTGCTTCAATGCTCACATAAGCATTAAGTTTAGGGTTAGCCGCCTCAATAGCACTCAAATAAGAATCAGTCACTTCAAGTGCGCTAAAATCTTTATTCTTTATACCATCTCGTGTAGCCTTTAGGCTTAATTTTGTTAAATCACTCATATCTATTCAACAACCTTTTCTATTCCACAACTTTGGGAACCATGAAGAAATTATCTTCGCTTAACGGTGCATTAGAGACAATTTTATCTGCATAGCCGCCATCTGTAATTTCATCTTTGCGAACACGCAATGAAGCAGGAATAACCGAAGTCATAGGCTCAACTCCACTTACATCAACCTCATCAAGTTGCTCAACAAAACCAAGGATAGTATTAAGCTCACCAGCCAAACCATCTAAATTTTCTTGTTCAAGTTTTATTCGAGCTAAATGCCCAATTCTTTTTACAATATTTGCATCTACCGACATAAAATATCTCTTTTTTAAAAATATCAAAAACCACATATAAATTATATAAGTGAAATAATTCAAAATGCTTTTAGCAATGCTTAGCATTCAATTGCAACAATAACTATTTGAGCATAACATAAACAACTGCTAGGCAGTGGATATGCAAGATTCAAAAAACCAAACTCATACTAATATATCTACCAATCCGTTAGCCGACCTGCCCGCTTCTGGCAAGCTTTTAGGGCTTGATCTTGGCACAAAAACTATTGGCATTGCTATTTCTGATGGCATGCGCTTTAGCGCCACGCCATTAAGCACCATAAAACGAGTGAAATTTAAAAATGATGCCGCAATTATTATTGCACTGATAAAAGAAAATAACATTACTGGCCTAGTGCTTGGCTTGCCACTAAATATGGATGGGAGTGAAGGGTCAAGAGTTCAATCAACTCGTGCCTTTGCTCGCAATCTTAGTGCAGTGATTGATATTCCATTAGTTTTTTGGGACGAAAGGCTTTCAACCTCTGCTGTTACAAGAACTTTGATAGAGGCTGACGTTTCACGTAGCAAGCGAGCAAAAGTAGTCGATAAAATGGCCGCAAGTTTTATTTTACAAGGCGCGCTTGATAGACTGAGGAACACATAATGCTATCTAGCTTTAATTCACTGGTTCCAATTTTCACACTTATTGCGCTTGGGTTTATCTTAAGAAAATCAGGTCTTATAAAAAATGATCAATGGCGAGGGGTCGAGTTAATATGTTTTTGGCTTTTATTCCCCGCCCTGCTCATCACCACTTTAGTAAATGCAGAACTTTCTGTTGGTGAGTTGGCGCCATTTGCAATGGCATTATTTGCGATGATAGTTGCAATGACCTTAATTGTCTGGCTAGCACGAAAGCCCTTATCAAATATGTGGAATGTTAAGGGGCCAGCTTTTACTACAATTTTTCAAACCTCAACTCGCTGGCACGGCTTTATCGCATTTGCGATTGTTGATGATTTATTTGGCGCAAAAGGTTTGGCTATTCTGGCAATCGCATTCATTGTAATTGTGCCATATATTAACGTGGTCAATATTATGGTGCTTGCAACTTATGCAGGAAAAGAAAAGGCAAGCTTTAAAAAAGTCGCTGTTACAATTATTAAAAACCCTTTAATAATCGGTATTACAATTGGCATAATTTTAAAACTTTCTAATTTTGAATTGCCAGAACCAATATTTACCACCCTTGAGTTACTTGGGCGTGGCGCTTTAGGAATTTCACTCTTGGCATTGGGTGCCGGAATAAGCTGGATAGCTCTAAAAAAATCAGGCAAAGAAGTGATATTTGCTAGTATAATGCGCTTGATAGTAACACCTGTTTTTGCAGTTGGCTTTGGTTTAGCATTTGGAGTTAGCGGCGATATATTCATTATTTTGATAATTGCAGCCTCTGTGCCAACCGCAGTAAACGGCTATATTCTTGCCCGCACAATGGGTGGTGATGCTGAATTATATGCCGCCACCTCAAGCGCCCAAGTGATAATTTCATTTTTCTCATTACCGTTAATAATCTGGCTTGCAACAAAATTTATCACTTAATCATAATGTGAAAAGTTAAATTTCTCCCTTGGCTTATAACAGCTTCTAGTTTAGTTGATATTCAAATAGGCAAAATTGGGATTGCAGATGAGCAAAAATTCTAAAAAGTCAGCAAGTGTAAAAGTTGACATAGACAGCCCCACTCAACCTTTTAATCATTCCCATCTTTTAGGCATTGCGCAACTTAATCAGGTTGAGATTGTTAACTTGCTTGATAGATCACAAGCGATGATAAAAACATCTCGAAATCCCAAGAAAAGCATCAAAAGCCTTAGAAATAAAACCCAAATCAATTTATTTTTTGAAAATTCTACACGCACACAAGCAAGTTTTGAAATTGCAGGTAAGCGGCTTGGTGCAATTGTAATGAATATGAGTGTAAAGACCTCTTCGCTCAGCAAGGGTGAAACACTTATTGACACCGCCGCAACACTAAACGCCATGCGACCAGATGTTATTGTAGTGCGCCATTCTGCCTCAGGTGCGGTTGAGCTTTTGAGCCAAAAGGTCGGCTGCTCAGTCATAAATGCAGGCGATGGTGCGCATGAGCACCCCACACAGGCATTATTAGATGCCCTAACAATCCGCCGCCACAAACAACGCCTAAGCGGCCTGACTGTAGCAATATGCGGCGACATTGCTCATTCACGCGTGGCTCGCTCTAACTTAATGCTTCTCAATGCTATGAATGTTCGCACACGTGTTATTGCACCTCGCACATTATTACCTTCTG
>JALSJY010000172.1 GCA_026989045.1 Hyphomicrobiales bacterium
CTTTAGAAATATCAAAATTGCGTACTGCTAATTGTAGGTTTGAAACTGCTTCAGGCGACCAAGAATGTGCCTCGCCACGCACTCTAAATGAATATTCACCGCCAATGCTAAGGGAGCGTTGTAAAACAGCATTTTTGCCAAAAGCAAGTGAGTGGCGGCGCACTGTTTCTTTGGCCACTTCCTCTAGGCAGACACCTTCAATTGATGTTGCAGTGCCAAAGAAAAATTGATCAACAAATTTTTGACTTAAGCCAACGGCATCAAAAATTTGCGCCCCGCAATATGATTGAAAAGTAGAAATGCCCATTTTAGACATTATTTTTAACAAGCCCTTGCCAATCGCTTTTATATAGCGCTCAATAACTTCGAACTCATCGACCTCCGGCGGATATTCGCCCCTTGCGTGCAAAGAGGCTAGGGTTTCAAATGCTAGATATGGGTTAATAGCCTCTGCGCCATATCCTGCAAGAACCGCAAAATGATGCACTTCGCGAGCCTCGCCAGTTTCCACAACCAAGCCACAAGAAGTGCGCAAGCCTTTTCTAATAAGATGATGATGAACAGCGGCAGTTGCTAAAAGGGCTGGGATTGCAATGCGGGTGGCCTGCACTAAACGATCAGAAAGAATAATGATATTATAGCCGTTGTTAACCGCCCTTTCGGCCAAATCGCAAACTTGTTTTATGGCATTTTCCATGCCTTCTTCGCCCTTATCAACATTATAGGTAATGTCTAAAGTTTGTGCTTGGAATTGATTGTCGCCAATTTGTGAAATTGTGCGAATTTTTTCTAAATCATCATTGGTCAAAATTGGTTGGCGAACCTCAAGTCGCTTAAGGCTGGACAAACCCTTAAGGTCAAAAATATTTGGCCTTGGGCCAATGAATGAGCGTAAACTCATCACTGATTCTTCACGAATAGGGTCAATAGGTGGATTAGTAACCTGCGCAAAATTTTGCTTGAAATAAGTATAAAGCAATTTTGACTTATGCGATAAAACAGAGATGGGAGTGTCCGTTCCCATCGAGCCAGTTCCCTCTTGCCCCGTTGTTGCCATCGGTGCCATTAGCAAAGTCAAATCTTCATTGCTATAAGCAAAAGCTTGCTGCCTATCGAGTAGCATCTCTAGGGTTTTTGGCGCTTTTGCTGGCACTTGCGGTAAATCTTCAAGTATAATTCTTGTGCGCTCTAGCCATTTATCATAGGGGTATTTTTGTGCCAGACTTTCTTTTATTTCATCGTCAGAAATAATTCGTTGCTGCTTTAAATCAATGACCAGCATTTTACCGGGTTGAAGCCGCCATTTTTCTACAATTTCACTCTCATCAATATCTAAAGTGCCAGCTTCAGAGGCCAAAATTAAATGATCGTCTTTGGTTCTGAAATAACGTGCAGGCCTTAACCCGTTTCTATCAAGGGTTGAAACAATATAACGCCCATCACAAAGCGCCATTGCAGCCGGCCCGTCCCAAGGCTCCATCATTACGGCATGATAGGCGAAAAAATTTCGCCTTGCTTTATCCATTAAAACGTTATTTTCCCACGCCTCTGGTATCAACATCATTGCCGCATGAGGAAGGGAATAACCCCCACGCACCAAAAACTCCAACGCATTATCAAAACAAGCAGTGTCGGACTGCCCCTCATAAGAAATAGGCCAGAGTTTATTTATATCCTCCCCAAAAAGCTCAGATTTAACAGAAGCTTGCCGCGCTGCCATCCAGTTAACATTGCCCCTAATAGTGTTAATTTCACCATTATGAGTTGTCATGCGATATGGGTGAGCAAGTTTCCATGAGGGAAAGGTATTGGTTGAAAATCTTTGATGAACCAAAGCCAGTGCGGAAGTGAAATCTTTATCTGCTAAATCTAAATAAAACTCACCAAGCTGGTTAGCTAAAAACATACCCTTATAAACAATTGTGCGGGCTGAAAATGAAACAAAGTAAAACCCTGTGTCTGAAAATGTTTCTGGCAGAGCTTTGTAAATTGCATTAGAAATCACTTTGCGAGCAATAAGTGTTTTACGCTCAAAATTATCTGTGCTGATTAAAGATGGTTTTGCTACAAATATTTGCTCAATATGAGGTTGGCAGGCAATTACATCTTTAGCTAAGTGAGAATTATTAAACGGCACTTTGCGTTTTCCTAATAATTCTAATCCCTCCGATTCTAAGCTCTTTGACAAAATATCAAAACATTTGTCGCGCAAGTTTTTATCAGCGGGGAAAAAAACCATAGCAATGGCATATTCGCCCGCGCCAATTAGATCAAAATTAGTTGTTTTTTCAAAGAATTCATGTGGAATTTGCGTCAATAGGCCAGCACCATCACCCATTAAAGGGTCAGCGCCAACTGCACCCCGATGTGTGAGATTGACTAAAATCTCAAGACCCTTTTCAACAATTAAGTGAGATTTTTCATCTTTGATTGAGGCAATAAATCCAACGCCACAAGCATCATGCTCCTTGCTTGCATTATAAAGGCCATTTTTGCTGGCCTTATTTTGTGGCGAAATAAACTTTTGCTCAACCATTTAACTCACTATCCTATTAAAATATGCTTTTACCTTTTATTATAGACAGCATTACTGTCCTATTTTTAGCACAATGCCAGATTTTAGAGGTTGGAGCAAGTTTTTGAATAAATAAAAAGGCACAAGAAATTATCCCGTGCCTTTTTGTGAGTTAGAAATTTACAAATTACGCTTTGTTTTTGGTTGTAATTTTGTTTTCTTTTGAGTTGGATCCGTCACCAATAGCAATTTTTTTGGTCTTTTTGCTTTCTGGTACTTCTCGCTTTAGTTCAATATTAAGCAGACCATTTTTAAGTTCAGCGCCTACTACTTCTACATAATCACCAAGCTGAAAGCGAAGTTCAAAGTCGCGCTCAGCAATACCGCGATGCAAAAATTCGCGCTCATTTTGCTTAAAGTCGCTTATTTTTGATCCCTTGATAGTCAAGCTAGTTTCTTTGGTTTCAATTTCTATATCATCAATAGAAAAACCCGCAACGGCAACGGATACTTGCCATCTGTCTTCTCCTATTAGTTCAATATTATAAGGGGGATAGGATTTTGTTTCTTGAGCGCTAATATTATCAAGATTATTAAAAAGCCTATCAAAACCAACGGTTGATCGAAGGAATGGAGTAAAATCTAAAGTTTGCATAAAAGTTCTCCTTTAATAAATGTTGAGCAACTTAAATTTTTAAAAAACACACTTTTATCCCCGCTATTAGCAGCAAATAGAGCATATTATTTAGCTCCCAAATTATTATGGCGAGCAGAAGAAATGTAAGAAAGGAAAATTTTATTTCAAGGGTTGGTGGGTTTTGGAAATAAAATAATTAGCCAAATTAACATGAACCAAAGATGAATATTTAACTCAAAATCCATTCAGCATATTCTTGCTAAATTGCTTTAGTGTTAGTGAGCTAAAGTAATAATGCTTTTTTCATTACGCTTATGACTAAACTAGATGCTGCTAATCCCCCGCCAGCATTTAGCTAAAATAAAGGCTAGCTTTCTTTAAATATAAGAATAGCTGGCCTTTTATTTGCACCTCTTATATCATTAAAAATCTAATAAGTTTAAATATATTTAGTAATTTACTTTTTAATAAAGATGATTTTGAGATGAATAATATAGTTGACCCTAACGGCCCAGAACTTTGTATTGTCCCGTCAAATCCTGCTCCTAATGGAGCGCGGGTTGCCTATATGAAAACTAGCGATAATATTAAACTAAGATATGCGCTTTGGCGGCCAAAGGGTAGGCGCAATAAAGGCACTATTTGTTTAGTGCATGGGCGAACCGAATTCATTGAAAAATATTTTGAAACAATCAATGATTTTTTAGAGCGCGGCTTTGCAGTTGCGACGTTTGATTGGCGTGGGCAGGGTGGCTCTGAGCGTTTAATTAAAAACAAAAAGCTTGGTTATGTTGATCAATTTAGTGATTATTTCATAGACTTACAAAGTTTTCATGCAGAAATTTTATTGCCAGACTGCCCCCCACCATATTATTTAGTTGGCCATTCAATGGGTGGGTTGGTTTCATTATTGGCCTCTGTTCATGATCGTATGATGTTTGATAGAATATTTCTTTCTGCGCCAATGATAGAGGTGACAGGCCAGCATTTTTCTATGGCAGGTATGGCAACATTTGCAGAGGCTTTATGTTTTTTGGGTCTTTCTCAATTCCCTGCCGCTCCGAACTCTGGCTTTAAAACATCAAAAAAGCTTTTCCCTGGTAACACACTAACCTCAGATTTTGAACGCTATAAACGTTCGATTGATATATTTAAAGTTAGGCCTGATTTAGAAATTTTAGCCCCAACATTTAGATGGGCAGCAACCTCATTTCGCGCTATGGCGCGAGCGGGATCACAAGATTTCCCCTTAAAGATGAAAATTCCAGTTTTTATGTTAGCCGCCGCACGTGATGAGGTGGTATCAAGCGATGCAATTGAGCAATTAGGGTTGCAAATGCGCATTGGCCATCATGCAGTAATTGGCGCAGCACGGCATGAATTATTTATGGAAAATGATGATATTCGTGGGCAGGTTTTTGCTGCTTTTGATGCTTTTGTTACTGAGCAATCTGTTTAAAAATAGCTAAATTTTTTATTTACTTTGTTTCTAAGGGGGGAGAGCCTCCTTTGTGCTCATTCCTTGATTGGGGGGTGTTGCTGAAAGAAAATTATTAAATGTAGTGTTGACATAATGATATCAAAATGATATCAAAATAATAATTCAATTTAAGGAGTAATTTTATGAAAGAGAAAGAATATAAGTCATTGGTGGGCATACCTTTATTGCTATTGTCACTGGTAATAACTATTCTTGCTATAGTTGGTGTTGTTTACTTGCTTAATCTTGGTGGCTCTGTTTTATTGGCCATCATTATTTTTCCCATTACTGCGCTCATATGTTTCTTTTTATTAGCTGGATTATATATGGTTGAGCCAAATCAATCGGCGGTGCTTTCTTTATTTGGCAAATATATTGGCACAGTTAGAACGCAAGGTTTACGTTGGAATAATCCATTTTTTAGCAAGAAGAAAATATCTCTTAGGGTGCGTAATTTTGAAAGTGGGCGTATGAAAGTGAATGATAAAGGCGGCTCACCGATTGAAATTGCAGCTATTGTTGTTTGGGAAGTCTCAGATAGTGCCGAAGCTGTGTTTAATGTTGATGATTATGAAAGTTTTGTACAAATTCAAAGCGAGGCGGCTATTCGCTCTATGGCATCAATTTATCCCTATGACCCTCAAGATGAGAAGGAAGTTGCTTTGCGCTCTCACCCCAAGGAAATTTCAGAACAGATGCGAATTGAAGTGCAAGATAGACTAGTAAAGGCAGGGATAAATGTAATTGAGGCACGTATTTCACACTTAGCTTATTCACCTGAAATTGCACAGGCAATGCTTCAGCGCCAGCAAGCTGGTGCTATTATTGCTGCTCGTTCTCGTATTGTTGAAGGTGCGGTTGGCATGGTAGAAATGGCACTTGATAGTCTAAAAGAAAAAGGTGTTGTAGATTTAGATGAAGAGCGCCGCGCTGCAATGGTTAGTAATTTGCTGGTGGTGTTATGTTCTGATAGCGCAACCCAACCAGTGGTTAATACTGGTTCTATTTACTAATAATCAATATGGCTCGTTCAAGCAAAAAAGTAATTAAATCCTATCCATTGCGCATTCATGCAGATATTATAGATGCTATGAAACGCTGGTCTGATGATGAATTACGCTCTTTGAATGGGCAAATTGAATATGTGTTGCGCGATCAATTGCGCAGGGCTAATCGGCTTAAAGAAATGGAGCCAGAAGTAGTTTTAACTGATAAGCAGGAAAAAAATGAATAAGTGGAAATATAAAGTTGAGAGCATAAAATTATCTGTCTTTAAGGGAGGAGATAAACACGCAGAAATTATGCAAGAAAGATTAACCCGACTGGGAATGGAAGGCTGGGAGTTGGTTACTGTATCTTCTGATTCATCAATGAGTGGTTTTGTAATTCTTTATCTAAAACGCCCTTACTGATTTATAGAAGCTGGAGATTTCAAACTAAATGTTTATACAAAATATCTAAAGCTCTATCATGCAACTTAGGGGTCGCGCTAGCGATAATATTACCGCCATTTTCAGCTCTCTTTCCGCTCCATGTTGAAACCACACCTCCAGCATTTTCAATTATGGCAATTAAAGGTGCAATATCATAAGGCTTAAGCTCAGGCTCAATCACCAAATCAATCTGTCCAGCTGCCAATAGGCTAAAAGCATAACAATCAACTCCATAACGCGATAAAAGAACTTGCTCTTCAAGCTTTTGAAAGGCTTTGAAATCCCCCTTATTAGAAAATAATTTAGGATCAGTGGTGAACATTGTTGCGTTTTTTAATGCCTTGGTGTTGCGCACCTGTAATTTTGTAGTTTTTCCTTGGTGTGTAAATTCAGCACTATCACCAACAGCTATAAAAGTTTCACCAATATATGGCTGACTCATCAGGCCAGCAATTGCCTTACCATTTTCTTTTAAGCCAATAAGAGTTCCCCAAACTGGCAGACCAGAAATATAAGAGCGTGTGCCATCTATTGGATCAATCACCCAAGTATATGGGCTATTTGTTTTTTTATCTTCAAATTCTTCACCCTTTATTGAATGCTCAGGAAAAGCCATTGAGATAATATCTCTAATGGTAGTTTCAGCATTTTGATCGGCAATGGTAACTGGGTCGAACCCAATTTTATATTTATTATCTATTTTTAACGATGAGCGGAAATATTTCAAACTCTCCTTTGCTGCAGCTTTTGATGCTTCAAGCATTGTTGTTTTTAGTTTTTTCTCATCAATTGGCATTATTTATCCAGTAATTTGGTTTACTCGGCAGCTTTTATCTCAATATTAAACAATCTAGTGATGTTTAATTCCATTAGCGCCAAAATTAAATCATCTAATATTTTTTTAAGAGCTAAAAAATTATCGCTTTTTTTTAGACTTGCTTCATTCATATATAAATTGCGAGAAATTTCAATTTGAAGAGCATGAATATTATGCTTTGGCTTGCCATAAGAATGGGTAATAAACCCTCCTGCATAGGGTTGGTTTTTTACAACTGTTAGTCCAGCCCCCACAAAAATAGTTTCAACTAAATCAATTATAACTGGTGAGCAAGAACAGCCAAATCTATCACCTAAAATAATATCTGGAGCTTTATTATTGCGTGTTTTTTCTAGGCTAGGCATAGAGTGGCAATCGATCAAAACTACTGCTCCAAATTGCTCAACCGTTTGTCCCAAAAGCTTTTGCAAGGCGAGATGATAGGGGCGATAAATTCCCTCTATGCGCATTTTTGCATCATCAAGGCTTAGTTTGTTTGAATATATTTTCCTATTAGGTGCAACTATTTTGGCAATCGTGCCAAGGCCAGTTTTAACTCTTTGTGACTTAATATTATAGTATTTCGGCAAAATATCGCTAAACATTTTTTGATCTAGCTCATAAGGTTCACGATTAACATCTAAATAAGCACGAGGAAAAAGCGCTCTTAACATTGGCGCTCCCATTTTTGGAGCATTATTAAACAGCTCATCAATATAGGCATCTTCTGATTGGCGAATAGAAAAATTATCAAGCCTGCTTATTTCTATAAAGCGTTTTGGATAGTCAGAGCCTGAATGAGCAGAATTAAACACAATAGGGGCGCTTTGGCGCTTAGGCCTAATAGTTTCAAACGCTATTTTATTATGATAATCCGAAAGCATGAAGTCAAATTTTCCTAATATTTAATAAATTATGGATGTGTATTCATATTTGTTTCAAACTTGATAAAAAGTCCAGTATTAGATTATGAAATTATTGGGTAGATATTAGTAAGAAAATTATTTACCCTTTTAATTAAAAATTTTAACAAAATAATATTTTATAAATTACTATTTTGCTACTATACTCGTAATTACAATTTTGAAATAAATAAAAGGCTATCCAAATGAATCGTATCTTACTAGCTGAAGATGATGACGATATGCGCCAGTTTTTAACCCGCGCCCTTAAAGCCGCCGGTTATGAAGTAACTGCATTTGATAATGGTAAATCAGCCTATGAGAAATTGCGCGAAGAGCCTTTTTCACTTTTATTATCTGATATTGTTATGCCGGAAATGGACGGAATTGAATTGGCGCGCCGTGCAACAGAGCTTGATCCTGATTTAAAAATTATGTTTATTACAGGCTTTGCTGCGGTTGCACTTAATCCAGACAGTGAAGCACCAAAAGATGCATCTGTTTTATCAAAGCCCTTTCACCTTAAAGATCTTGTAAATGAGGTTGAGCGATTACTGGCGGCGTAAATATTTAGGTGCAGTCATCTTGAGCGAAGCCGAAAGATCTTTTTACCTATCATAAAAGACTCTTCGCTTTGCTCAGAGTGACATCGAGACTTGCTAGCTTTTCCATTCATTATATGATAGAAAATAACTAACCTTATTCTTTTGTTGACCAAAATTCTATCTTGTGGTTTATCGCCAATAATATTTATTAGCCAAAGCAAAGATGGGCGTATAGCTCAGCGGGAGAGCACTACATTGACATTGTAGGGGTCACTGGTTCAATCCCAGTTACGCCCACCATCTTTGCTAATTTATTATTGTGTTAATCTCTCTTTGGTTAGCTTTTTTATCTGTTTAAGCTCAGATATTGTTATTTTAAGGTCATTCATTTGCTCATTTAGTAGACCTAAGCGCTTATCTACCATTTCTAAGAGTTTTTCGACCTGAGCATGTTGGCTATTTCCACTATCATAAAGAGATAGATATTCTTCAATTTCCTTTAGTGAGAAACCAAGTCTTTTGCCACGTAAAATAAGAATTAACCGCGCACGATCACGCCGATTAAATACTCGCGTGCTACCAGCACGAGCAGGATTTAACAAAGATTTACTCTCATAAAAACGAATAGTGCGAGTGGAAATCTCAAACTCTTTACTCAATTGTGCAATCGAGTAAATATCCTGCTCGTGCGCATTCTCCTGTGTTGTGTTTTGAAATTTATTCATTTAATTTAGCATATTCATCGCGCAATTCTTTTTTTGATAATTTTCCAACTAGAGTTTTAGGTAACTCGTCCTTAAAGAAAATTTCTCTAGGCATTTCAATTTTTGAAATATGTTCTTTTAAGAAGATTTTCATTTCATCTTCGCTAACAGTTTTGCCAGATAACAGCTTAATGAAGGCTATTGGTGCTTCGCCTCGATATTCGTCCTTAACCCCAATGACCGTTACCTCATCAACTGCTTCATGCTTTGAAATTGCCTCTTCAATATGGCGCGGATAAACATTAAAGCCAGAACAAATGATTAAATCTTTTATGCGGTCTACTAAGAAACAATATCCGTCCTCATCAATATAACCCACATCGCCAGTTCTAAACCAGCCATTTACAAAAGCATTTTTGCTAGCTTCTTCTGCATTAAAATAGCCAAGCATAACTTGTGGCCCTTTAACAACTAATTCACCGCGCTCGCCTTGTTTTACAAATTTTTTCTCATCTTCGAGATCAACAAATCTAACATCTGTTTTAGGAAGCGGCTGGCCAATTGAAAGAGGTTTCGAAGGCTCAAGCAATGCCGCGCAAGTCACAACTGGAGAGCATTCTGTTAAACCATACCCTTCGGCCAAAAGCACATCAGATTTTTTAGCAAATGCAGCTCGGGTTTCATTCGGCAAAGCCGCCCCGCCAGAAATTACTAGCTTTAATGATGAAAGCAATTCGCTTGTAGCTTTAGGCTCATTTGCCATTGCTAGGGTAAGTGTGGGCACAGCTGGCAATATAGTTGGCCTTGTGCGCTTAAGCAGAGCAAGCATCATTTTCATTTCAAAGCGAGGTAACATAATCACTTGAGCGCCACGAGAAAGTGGCACATTCATGCAAACAGTCATCGCAAAAATATGGAAAAATGGCAAAACCGCAACAACTTTTGCAGGTGGTTCAAACACACCACAACCCCAAAATTGAATCTGACTAAGATTGGCAGCAATATTTGCGTGACTAAGCATTGCCCCCTTTGGAATGCCAGTTGTGCCACCAGTATATTGCTGCACAGCTACATCCTTTTTTACATCAATATTTACTGGCTCTGGAGTAATATTTTTTTCAATCAAGTCTTCAAACGCGCTGATTTTATTTGCATTGGCTGATGATTGCCACTTTGACAATTCCTTGCCCTTTAAAAGCTTATATAGGATTTTTTTAGCGCCGCTAAGCACATTAGGAAAATGCCCAACAATAGTTTTTTTAATATCTCCACGCTCTATCAGCTTTTCAGCTTTTTCAAACACAACTTCAAGATCAACTGTGATCAGTAGGTCAGCGCCAGCATTGCCAATAATATGACTAAGCTCGTTTGTTGTATAAAGCGGATTGCAATTAACCACAGTGCCACCACAAAGCAAAATGGCATAATAAGCAACAGGAAAAAACGGTGTGTTAGGCAGTAAAATTGCGACGCGAGAGCCCTTTTTGATACCATAGTCTTTTTGTAACGCTCCCGCCATTGCTCTAATTTGTGAGCCTAATGAGGCATAGCTTGTTGTTGCTCCCATGAAATCAAGCGCGATTTTTTCACCATGTTTATCACATGATGCCAAAATTGTTTCGTGAACGGGAGAGAGATCAAGCTCACTATCCCAAGATATTCCTTTTGGATAACTATTGATCCACGGTCGGTTTGTGTTCGTTGTTTTACTAGCCATGATTTTCTCCCTTTAAACATTGTTATAAATATTATCACATCAAGTTACGTAAACGTCAATAAATTTACCTTAGGTCAATTAAAATTGCTCAGTGGTATATTTATAATTGAAATTTTATTTCACTTGGTTTATAACTGCTTTAGTTGACCTATAGGTCAATCCATTGACGTATAGGTCTTGCACTATACATCTGCACCATAAATAGGTTAGAGTATAAATAAAATGCTGTTTGCAAAATTTATTTAGCACAACTGGAGGCCAGCAAAATGACCCTTATAATTCTTATTCTCGCTATTGTAGCTTTTTTTGTCTTAGCTCTAAGGCAATCACCCCTTTGGCAGTGGGCGCTAGCTTTCTTTGTGCTTGGAATTTTATGTATATTAAATGGCGCAGGTTGGTTTTGGGCTTTGCTTCCAGCTGTAATAGTTGGCGCGCTTACCTTTAAATCAATTCGCATGGTTGCGTTAACTAAATGGATTTTTGGCATAACCAAAAAAATGTTGCCCAAAGTTTCTGCAACTGAGCAAGAGGCGTTAGATGCTGGCACAGTTGGCTGGGACGCTGATTTATTTTCTGGTCGTCCAAAATGGGATAATCTTCTCAATATTCGCCCTGTAACTATAAGTGAAGAAGAGCAAGCATTTCTTGATGGGCCTGCTGAGGAAGCCTGTAAAATGATTGATGATTGGGATACACGTAATAATCGTGCTGATCTCTCGCCAGAGCTTTGGCAATTTTTAAAAGATAAAGGCTTTTTAGGAATGTTAATTTCTAAAGACCATGGCGGTCTTGGTTTTTCAGCACAAGCTCAATCTAAGATAGTTTCAAAAATTGCTTCTCGCTCGGTTGCCGCTGGTATTACGGTTATGGTTCCCAACTCTCTTGGGCCAGGTGAATTGCTTGAAAAATATGGCACAGACGCACAAAAGAAAAAATATCTTAAACGTCTTGCTCAGGGCAAGGAAATTCCTTGTTTTGCACTAACGGGCCCCACCGCTGGCTCTGATGCGGCTGGCATGCCAGATGTTGGCGTGGTAACTTATGGCACATATAAAGGCAAAAAAACCCTTGGCGTGAGCCTATCTTGGGATAAACGCTATATCACTTTAGCGCCAGTTGCTAGTTTGCTAGGCCTAGCGGTTAACTTATTTGACCCAGATAATCACTTGGGCAAAGGTAAAAATGTTGGCATTACTTTGGCGCTTGTTCCTGCTGATTATCCTGGAGTTGAAATTGGTCTTCGTCATTATCCCTCTCGCTCGGCCTTTATGAACGGGCCAACTAAGGGTAAAAATGTTTTTGTGCCGATGGAGTTTTTAATTGGTGGTGTTGATTATGCTGGTCAAGGCTGGCGTATGTTGATGGAATGTCTTTCAACTGGTCGTGCTATTTCATTACCTGCAATTGGCACAGTTTCTATTAAACATGCACTTCGCACCACTTCTGCTTATGCCAGAATTCGCCGCCAGTTTAACATTCCAATTGGTTTGATGGAGGGTGTAGCTGAGCCGCTTAGCTCTTTGGTAAAAGATGCTTATATGTATGAAGCCTCACGTGGGTTAACCGCATCTATGGTTGATGAGGGTGAAAAGCCGTCGGTTATTTCAGCTCTGCTTAAATATCGCACTACTGAGGCTATGCGTGATAGATATAATGATGCAATGGATATTCATGGTGGGCGCGCAATTCAAGATGGGCCTTCAAATTATCTATTTTCTGGTTATGCCGCAACTCCAGTTGCCATTACGGTTGAGGGTGCAAATATTCTCACCAGAACTCTGATAACTTTTGCACAAGGCTCACTCCGTGCACACCCGTTTCTTTATGAAGAAATTCAGGCATTGCAAAATGATGATAAAGAAGAGGGCTTAGATGATTTTGATAGAGCATTTGGTGGTCATACTAAATATATGCTGGGCAATATTGCAGGCTCTTTTTGGCATGCAATTACTTTTAGCCGTTTTGCCACATCGCCAGTTGATCATGAGTTAGCTAAATATTATAAAAAATTACATCGTTACAGCCAGAGCTTTGCTTTAGTTGCTGATTGGATAGTTATTTATCTTGGTGGTGCAATTAAACGCAAGCAAATGCTTAGTGGTCGTATGGCTGATATATTATCGGATCTTTACCTTATGTCAGCAACGCTAAAACGCTTTGAAGATGATGGGCATAATAAAGATGATATACAGATTATCGCAGCCATTATGAAAGATAGAATAGCGGCGATTGAAAATAATTTTGTTGAAGTGTTCCGCAATATCCCAAATTTCTTATTACGCAATATTATGCGTGTTTTGGTGTTTCCATTGGGCGCACATGCGCATAGTGCTAGTGATAAAGAAAATGCAAGGCTAGCTCGTTTGGTTCTTTCACCAAGCGAATTACGAGATCGCCTAACTGATGGTGTGTATAAAACGCTTGATCCAAATGATAGGACAGGTGTGCTAGAAAATGCTTTGCTTAAAGTTGAAGCGGCCAAAGATATTGAAACTAAATTTTTAAAAGCGATTAAAAAAGGCACGCTTGTGCGCCGCCTTGATCGTGATATTTTTGATGATGCGCTTAAAGCAGGTGTATTAAATGGTAATGAAGTTGAAATATTACGCGCCGCAGATGAAGCAACAAAACAGGTTGTTAAGGTTGATGATTTTAAGCCAAGTGAATTGGGGCAGAATTATACCCCGCCGCTTAAAAAAGCAACTCGCAAGCCTGCTGCAAGCAAAAGCAAGCCTGCTGCAAGCAAAAGCAAGCCTGCTACGAATCAGAGCAAGGCTGTTGCAAAAGCCAGCACTCATGCTTTAGCTAAACAAAAGAAAAATGCTTTAGTTAAAACTAATGCTAAGTCAACGGCAAAAGCTAAACCAAAAGCAAAAAAGCCAACAGTTAAAAAATAAATAAATAATTGAATTAAAAGAGGGAAATAAATATGCCAAAACCAGTGCAACCAAAAATGCCAAAAACTAAATATTGGCATTTTGAAATTGATGTTGAAAAAATTGGCTGGCTAACTATTGATACGCCAAAGTCACCAGTTAATGTGCTGTCAAGTTTTGCAATGAATGAGTTGGAAACACTAGTTTCAAGATTTGAAGATTTAATAGCTTCTGATGAATTGGTCGGGGTAATTTTATTATCCAAAAAAGATAGTGGTTTTATTGCAGGGGCTGATATTACTGAATTTGACGAAATGACAAAAGCCTTGCCAGAATCGCTTGAAAAAGTGCATAGGCTTTTTGCTAGAATAGAAAAATTAAAAGCACCTTTTGTTGTCGGTATTCATGGATTTTGTCTTGGGGGTGGCCTAGAACTATCTCTAGCGGCTCATTATCGTATTGCGGTAAATGATGATAAAACCCGCGTTGGCTTTCCTGAAATTAAGCTAGGCATTTTCCCTGGATTTGGCGGCACTGGCCGCTCAATTCGCCAAGCAGGGCCTGTTAATGCCATGTCTATTATGCTTTCAGGAAAATATTTACGCGCAGGGGCTGCAAGGGGCATGAATTTAGTTGATAAATTAGTGCAAAATCGTGATCAATTGCGCTGGGAGGCTCGCAAAGCCGTTATTCAAAAACGTAAAAGCAAGCCTGCTCCTTTCCTAAAAGCTGTTTTAGCAAAATCGCCACTTCGTGGTTTGATTGTTAAAAAAATGCGCGAGCAAGTAGGAAAAAAAGCCAACCCAAAACATTATCCAGCACCCTATGCTTTAATTGACCTGTTTGAAAAACATGGTGATGACTGGCGCGCAATGATTAAGGGTGAGGCTGGCGGCTTTACTCCTATGATGAAGTCAAGCACATCAGAAAATTTACGTCGCCTATTCTTCCTTTCTGAGGGGTTAAAAAAACAAGGGCTTAGCGGCAAGGATAAACCAAAATTTGCTCGTGTTCATGTTATTGGTGGTGGTGTTATGGGTGGTGATATTGCTGCTTGGTGTGCTTTTCGAGGCATGGCAGTAACTTTGCAAGATTTAGATATGGCACGAATTGAGCCAGCTTTAAAACGCGCAAAAAAATTATTTCAAAAACGCCTAAAAAAACCTCGTTTAGTTGCCGCAGCAATGAGCCGACTTGAGGCCGATGTTGATGGCAAGGGTATTAAACGTGCTGATGTGGTGATTGAGGCAGTAGTTGAAAATCTTAAAGTTAAACAAGAGATTTTCAAAAATGCTGAAAAGCAAATGAAGCCAACTGCTATTATGGCGACAAATACCTCTTCGATTGAATTAGAAAAAATTGCTTCTTCTTTAAAAAATAAAAATCGTCTGATTGGGTTACATTTTTTCAACCCCGTTGCGCAATTGCCGTTAGTTGAAGTTATCCAATCAAAATATAACAAAGAAATTGACGTAAAAATGGGCGCAAGCTTTGCGCTCGCAATTGGTAAGTCTCCAGTTATCGTAAAAAGTGCCACTGGCTTTTTGGTTAATCGGGTGCTTATGCCTTATATGCTTGGTGCGGTTAATCGCGTTGAAGCGGGGGAGAGCAAAGAGCTTATTGATGCTGCAGCCGTTGCCTTTGGCATGCCAATGGGGCCAATTGAATTGATGGATATGGTAGGACTTGATGTTGGTAAATCTGTAGCTGAGGAAGTTGGTTTTCCTGTAGCTGAGAATTCAAAATTTGCCACCCTAGTAAACGCTAAAAAACTTGGCCGAAAAACTGGCGAGGGTTTTTATGTTTGGGAAAAAGGCAAAGCCATTAAAGGTGAAGTGCCAAAGCATCAAGATTTAGAGGCTTTTGGGCGTGAATTGGTTAAGCCATTGGTTGATGAAACTGAAAAAGTAGTTAAAGAAAAAATTGTAGCAAATAGCGATTTGGCTGATATTGGTGTGATTTTTGGAACAGGATTTGCGCCATTCTTGGGCGGGCCATTAAAAGCTCGTAAAGATGGCAAAGCATAATATTATAATAGGGATTGAAAAATAATGGCAAAACAAATACGCAAAATTGCAATAATCGGTGGCTCTAGAACACCATTTTGTCGCGCATATACTGGTTTTAGTGATGAAACAAATCTAAGCATGCTTTCAACCGCACTTGGGGGTTTGGCAGATAAATATGGCTTAAGAGGGCAAAAGATTGATGAGATAATGGCGGGTGCTGTTATCAATCATTCAAAGGATTTTAATCTGGCACGTGAGGCATTGCTTGATGCTGGGTTTTCACCTTTCACCCCCGGTACAACAATTCAAATAGCTTGCGGCACTAGCTTGCAAGCAGCACTTACATTAGGTGCAAAAATTGCCTCTGGTGAAATTGAAAGCGGTATTGCTGCAGGGGCAGATTCAATTTCTGATAGCCCAGTAGTATTTGGCAAAAAATTCGCCCACCGTATGATAAAACTTTCTCGCGCTCGCTCCTTTGGTGAGAAACTAGGCGTGTTCAAAGGGTTTTCTTTTGGTGAATTAACTCCAACTGCTCCATCGGTTAATGAGCCACGAACAAAAATGTCTATGGGTCAACATTGTGAACTTATGGCGCGCGAGTGGGGCATTACACGCGAGGCACAAGATAAATTAGCCTTTGAAAGCCACATGAATGCAGCAAAGGCATATGATGATGGTTATCATGACGATTTGATTGTTCCATGTGCTGGCATTGTAAAAGACAATAATGTTCGCCCAGATTCAACCTTAGAAAAAATGGCAACAATGAAGCCTGCCTTTGATAAAAAATCAGGCTTTGGCACCCTAACAGCGGCCAATTCTACTCCGCTTACCGATGGCGCTTCTGCAGTGCTTTTAGCATCGGAAGAATGGGCAAAAGAGCGTGGTTTGCCTATTTTAGCTTATCTCACAATGGGATCGGTTGGGGCAAATAATTTTGGTCAAGGTGATGGCCTGTTAATGGCACCAACTATTGCAGTTTCTGATATGTTAAAGCGTGCAGATTTAAGTTTTGCTGATATTGATCTGTTTGAGATTCACGAGGCATTTGCCGCCCAGGTTCTTTGCACGCTTAAAGCTTGGCAGGATAGAAAATATTGTAAAGATGTTTTGGGTCGTGACAAAGTAATGGGTAAAATTGATCCTAAGAAGATTAATATCAAAGGCTCATCGCTGGCCTATGGTCACCCATTTGCTGCAACTGGTGCGCGCATTCTCGCCAATACTGCAAAATTGCTTAACACTGAGAATAAAAACCGCGCCCTAATTTCAGTCTGCACTGCAGGCGGAATGGGAGTTGCGGCACTGGTTGAGAAGGCATAAATTAAATTTGCTTTTTCTGGTGACTAAACTGCATCTAAATCAAAATAGCTCATCAACAAGATCAGCGGCGCTCTTGCCGCTGGTATCAACGGGGAATTCATCATCAAGGTCGGTTGACGAACGTCGATCTGCGCCTTTATAGGTTGAGCTATCATGCCTTCTTCTATCTGGACCAATATAGCGGTTTGTTCTAATAAATTGGCGTGGCCTTTCTATCACCTCAACAAGGCGTAAATATAAATCATTTGCACAGAGCGGCTTTGATAAAAATTCGGTCACTCCTGCATCTCGCGCGGCTTCAATTCGCCATTTTTCAGTATAGGCAGATAGCATAATTATTGGGACAAAACGGCTATGACTATCTTCTGCCCCGCGCACTAATTCAACAAATTCAACCCCATTAAGTGTTTCAAGTGCATAATCGGCAATTACTATATCAATAACGTGAGAGTTTAATTCTTCCAGAGCAATTGCTCCATCATTAGCCTCTCGAATATTGGATATACCAAAGCCGCGTAACATGGCGCGAATAATTTTAAGCATATATTGGTTGCTGTCAGCCACTAAAATATTTAAGTCTGACATATTGATAATACGCATATTTACCTCACTAAACGAGGTTAATTTTGTCAAAATAAACCTTGTTCTTGGTAAAACAATAAGTAAGTGAGAATACTAGTTAAATAGCATACTAGTATAAGTAGCTTCTATGTTGACATGAACAAGACTTCTTATGTTGACATGAACAAAACTTGCCACTAAGAAAAGCCTCAACAATTGCCATCTGCTCATAATTTTGACTATAAGGATATTAAAATGAAGGTTCGTAATTCTCTAAAAGCTTTAATGGGCCGTCATCGCGACAATAAACTGGTTCGTCGTAGAGGCCGCGTTTACATTATCAATAAAGTAAATAAGCGTTTTAAAGCTCGCCAAGGTTAATTCTGTTAGGCTAGTTTTTAAAAAAAATTTATTAAACCCGCCAGAAATGGGCGGGTTTTTTTATGTCATAATTGCGAGCTGAAAATATTATAAACTAAAGAACCTACCTTTTTATTCAACATCAGCAATGCGAATCATATTGGTCGTTCCTGAAATTCCAAGTGGAACGCCAGCTGTTATGGCAATTCTATCACCTATATTTGCAAAGCCTTCACTGATCGAAATTGATGAAGCTCTTTCAACCATATCTTCTAAATCTTTTGCATCTTGTGTCTGTACGCAATGCAAACCCCAGACCAAAGCTAGACGGCGGGCAGTGCGTAAATTTGGTGATAATGCAATAATTGGAATAGCAGGTCTCTCTCGCGCGGCGCGAAGTCCAGTTGAGCCAGAAGAAGTATAGGTGACAATTGCTGCTAGGCTTAGGGTTTCAGCAATTTGGCGGGTAGCAGCTGAAATTGCATCGGCAGTAGTGGGCTCTGGCTCTGTTGCATGAGCGCGAATGATAGATTGATAATTATCATCACCCTCAACTGCAATTGCCACTCTATCCATCATTTCAACTGCTTTTATTGGATATTCACCTGCCGCACTTTCAGCCGAAAGCATAACGGCATCAGCGCCTTCAAAAACTGCAGTAGAAACATCTGAAACCTCAGCGCGAGTTGGCACTGGCGCACTTATCATAGATTCCAGCATTTGCGTTGCTACAACAACTGGCTTGCCATGTCTGCGAGCAAGGTGGATAATTTGCTTTTGTATTCCCGGAACAGTTTCAATTGGTAACTCAACTCCAAGATCACCACGAGCAACCATTAGCGCATCTGCTAAAAGAATAATCTCCTCTAGTCTTTCAATGGCCTGCGGCTTTTCAACTTTGGCTAATATTCCAGCCCGCCCCTTAACAATTTTTTTAACGTCATAAATATCTTCAGGACGTTGAACAAAAGAAAGTGCAATCCAATCAGCTTGATTTTTTAATGCCTCGTCAAGATCTTCATAATCTTTTTCTGTAAGTGCACCCATTGGTAAAAGCGTATCTGGGAAGCTAACACCTTTTTTATTTGATAATTCTCCACCGTGAATAACTTTAGTTTCAATCTTCCCGTTTGAGATATTTTTGGCCTCTAGCTCAATTTTACCATCATCAAGTAACAAGCGGTCCCCAATTGATACAGCTTTGAAAATTTCAGGGTGAGGCAGATGCACACGATTTGCATCGCCCTCTATTTTCTTATCGTCAAGAGAAAAAACATCACCATGTTTCAGCATAATCTTTTTATTTGCAAATTTCCATATTCGTAATTTTGGCCCCTGCAAATCAACCAAAATGCCAATTGGATGATCAACAGAAATTTCTACTTTTCGAATTAGCTCAACCGTCTGCGCCAAAACTTCATGGCTAGCATGACTCATGTTGATGCGAAAAACATCAGCTCCCGCCCGCACTAATTTCTCAATGGTTTTTTCATCGTTTGATGAGGGCCCAAGGGTTGCTAATATTTTAATACGTCTATTTCTTTTCATTTTTTTCTCTTTTATGGCGAGTTATTCTGTCTGTTGTTCGCCGGTGGTTATTTTTTCTGTTAACTCAAGTGTCCAGTCGGCTTTATTTTGTGTGTCTACTTCAAAAAATCCAGTGCGCTCATATCCCCTTGCAAGACAATCCTTTATTCCAAAAATGGTAAAGGTTTCATCTCTTGTGCACATAAATACTTTGCCATCCCATGCCCCGCCACCAATATCATCAACCGCAAATAAATAAAAATATCGAGAATCTAGATCACCATTAAAGACAGTTGCGCAATCATTTGGTGCAGCAATCCACCAGCCTTCAGATTGCCAACCACGCTCAGCACGATACCCAAGCGCTATATTTATTGAATTTGAAGTTTTGTTACAAACTCGTAAATCGGCAAATGCCGGCAATGTTATAAAACCAAGTGATAAAGCCAACAAGATTACGCTAAGGCTAATTTTTATGCTCATTGATAGATAAGTGATTCGAATTTTTTTCATATATATATCTTTTTGCTCATTCATCATTAAAAAGTCAAACATCTCATTTTTTATAATCATTTAATGGCCTAATTATGTGATAATTTTATTATCACAGAACAAAAACTAGCGTATAAGTTGAAAATACTTGAGTTGAAGTCATTTTATCCATACCTATAAACTTCAATTTTAATAAAATGACTTTACGGAGAAATAAATGTTAGAGCAAGGCGTTGCAGGCGAGCAATTACGTTCAATCATCGAGCGTATTGAAAATTTAGAAGAAGAAAAAAAGACTATTTCTGATGATATTCGTGAAGTTTATGCCGAGGCTAAGGGCAATGGCTTTGATGCAAAAATATTGCGCCAAGTCGTGCGGATAAGAAAAATAGACAAAGCGGAGCGCATGGAGCAAGAGGCTATACTAGATTTATATATGCATGCTTTGGGCATGGTGCCAGATTTAAGTGATAAAGATTCTTAATTTTATAATATCTGACTAATTTTATTACCTTGCCCAATTGCCTCAAGAGCCCTTGAGGCAATTGCTTTGTGCTCAAGCCCTGATGCGCGATATAAATCGTCCACACTTGCATGGTCATCAAAACGATCAGCTATCATAAGCGGGCGGAATTTTAACTTGCCATCTAATAGCCCACATGTTGCTAAAAATGAAGCAACATGCGAGCCAAACCCACCAATTCCGCCAGTTTCAACACTAAGTAATGTTTCGTGATTGTTAGCTAATCTGGTAATTAAATCTGTATCAAGAGGCTTCATAAAACGTGCATCAGCTATGGTTGTTGATAAACCAAAAGAAGCAAGAATTTTAGCAGCCTTTTTGCACTCTTCTAATTGCGTTCCAAAACTAATTATAGCAATTGAAGAGCCCTCCTGCACAATATGCCCCTTTCCAATTTCAAGAATTTTGCCAACTTGAGGCAACTCAACCCCCACGCCTTCACCACGCGGATAACGAAATGAAATTGGCCCTTCATCATAGGCAGCAGCAGTTGCAACCATATTGCGTAATTCAGCCTCGTCAGATGCTGCCATTATTGTCATGTTAGGAATAGCGCCTAAAAAGGCATTGTCATAATTGCCCGCATGAGTTGGCCCATCTGCTCCAACAAATCCCGCCCTGTCAATAGCAAATCGCACAGGCAGTTTTTGAATGGCGACATCATGAATTATTTGGTCATAACTACGTTGTAAAAATGTTGAATAAATAGCTACAAATGGCTTTAGCCCCTCGGTTGCAAGGCCAGCAGCAAAGGTAACAGCATGTTGCTCAGCAATACCAACATCAAAACAGCGATCTGGAAATATTTCATCAAATTCATCTAAACCAGTGCCAGAGGGCATAGCGGCATGAATAGCAACAATTTTATTGTCTTTTTTTGCCTCAGCTATAAGTGAAGAAGAAAAAACACTAGTATAGCTTGGTGCATTGCTTGGAACTTTAGTTTGCGCGCCTGTTATTACGTTAAACTTTCCAACCCCATGATATTTATCACTAGCATCTTCAGCTGGTTGATATCCCTTGCCCTTTTTTGTCACAACATGAACAAGAATTGGGCCGTTGTGGCTATCACGCACATTGCGCAATACTGGCAATAAATGATCAAGCTTATGACCATCAATTGGGCCAATATAATAAAAACCCATATCTTCGAACAAAGTGCCAGCACCTAATAATCCACGTGCAAACTCTTCCGTTTGTTTTGCTTTATTGTGAATTGAACGAGGTAATTTCTCAGTAATATTTTTTATTCTATCACGCACCGAATGATAAGCAGGGCTAGAAACAAGCCTCGCAAGATAAGCAGACATCGCCCCAGATGGCTTGGCAATTGACATGTCATTATCATTAAGAATAACGATTAAACGCGCATCCATCGCCCCTGCGTTATTCATGGCCTCATAAGCCATGCCAGCGCTCATAGCGCCATCACCAATCACCGCAATAACATTGCGCTGATCTTTGTTTATTTCTGATGCAACGGCCATTCCCAGACCAGCAGAAATAGAGGTAGAGGAGTGACCTGTGCCAAACGGGTCATATTCGCTTTCGCTTCTATTAGTAAAACCGCTAAGGCCGTCTTTTTTGCGCAAGGTGCGCATACGATCTTTTCGCCCTGTTAAAATTTTATGCGGATAAGATTGGTGTCCAACGTCCCAAATTAAACGATCATAAGGAGTATCAAAAACATGATGTAAAGCAACACTTAATTCAACCACACCCAAACCAGCACCCAAATGCCCTCCAGTCACAGAAACGGCATCAATCATTTCTTTGCGAACCTCACCACATAAAGTTTCTAATTGGGGTAATGAAAAATCACGAATTTTTGCTGGCTTTGATAATATATCAAGCAGTGGTGTTATAAATTTCGGGGTGCTAGGTCTATTACTCACTTAAAATTCAATCATATTGGTTTGCATTTATTTTAACGTTAAACGCTTTTAGCAGAGATTTTATTATTTGTAACTGAATAATATTAGTTAGCGAGAAGCAATAATTAACGGCATTGATGAAATAAACTTATTTGTTTTTAAGCCTGAACTAGCATCATTACTAAACGTGAGTTTTTTAGAAAAGCGACCCAATTCACTTTCTGGTGAAATATAAGCCTCATCTGGCTCAAATATTATTGCATATCTAGCTGAACTCATTGCCTTTGAATCGGTAAATATGTCGGCTACATGCTCAAGATCAGGAGCAAATAAAAATATTTCACGCTGGTTAAAATATATTTCTTTGGTTTTGAGCCTGGGTTTTTTGATCAGACCAGCATTTATAACGGCACTAAAGCTATTTTCAATAATGTTTTGAGTAACTATTGGTAGTGAGCCATTTAGCGATGCGGTGGATATAGGGTCTATTGTGGATTTTGCTGTATTCTCTTGGCTGTTTTCAATTAAATTTCTTACTGCTTGCTGTGCGCTTGGGGTTGCAATATTTATTGGGGCATAAGCAGAAATTTGCTGACTTAACTCTTTATCGTTAAGCCTTGATAATAATATTCGTGGCTTAGGAATGATATTGTCATCATTGCTAATATTTGTAGATATATTATTTTGAGCTAAAGGATTTTTTGAACGCATCAAAGGTGTTGGTGCGTTGTTAGCTAGAGTTTGATTTGAGGGAATTTGCGCTAATTGAATATTAGCAAAATTTGGTCGAGTTTGCGGAATAGGTGCTTTAGCAGGTTTACTTCTAACATTAGCGCTAATTCGTGTTGGTGCAGTTCTGCTTGCTAGAGAAATATTACCCTCTTCCTGCCCCTCAGATTCTTCATTACCAAAAAATAAATCCATCAGTGTTCTAGATGAGCTACTATTTGATTTTTCAGCATTCCTTGTAGCATTTGCAACACGAGTAGTGCGAGTTGTATTTCTTGATGTGCAAGGCACGGTTTTGCATTTTTTCCAATCTGCTAGTGCTAATTGATATCCCTTATTAGAAATAGGCACGCCAGTATTTGGCACGTGCAGGGTTTTACCATCAGGAAAAAGTCTTTTTAATTGTGCTGTTGTCATGCGCGGCCATGCTCTTACATTACCTGTATCAAGATGCATGAATGGAGAGTTTGAAGTTGGGTAATATCCCACCCCACCAACTTGTTTCTTCATAGCTATTTGTCGTAATCTAGAAAGCCTTACACCAGGGATATAAAAATCTATAGCTTGACCGTGGGTGTGGCGTGAATTTTTGGCAACTCCTCGAGATTTTGAGCGTAGCATATTATTTGTTGCTGGAGAGCGATAAGCTGAAACTATGTGAATTGGCCCAGTTGCGCCGCTTTCTTGGTAAACTTCCCATAATAGATCAAATAAAGCAGGATCCATCTTAGTTGGCTCATTACGTCGCCAGTCTCGCGTCATGTGGTTGAGTTGTTTTAAACCTTTACTGTCATAGCGCCCATTGCGTTTAAAGGTTATTTTAGCGGTTTCTTTTGTGTGGGTATAATAAAGATATAATGTGCGATCATTACGCGCACCATTAGCTTCAAGCATGCTAATCGCCAAAATAGCGAACAGTGCGAATGAAAATATCATTATCGCCTGTAAATTTAAGCTTTTTTTAGAAATAGCAATCACTCGTTTATGCCCCAAAACATCTCAACATCGGTATATATTATTTTTATATTTCTAGCATTAGTTAAATTTAGACTATGTTAATGTTAAAAATTATTTTTATAGTAGCAAGTTTAGTGAATGTAAAACACGGCATAACAATGACGGAGCGACATTTTATTTTTTGTGGTTTTTATAGGCCTAACAAAGCCTTAAGACGTTTATTATGGCCATAAATATCTACGTAAGAGCGAATATTGCCACTTTCGTCAATTCTCAGGGTAAAATAGGCAAGATGCACTGGAATAGGAGAGGCTAAATTATTCCACCGTTCTTTTCCGCCGTCTTTACGTTGAGAGAGTATATTTGTGTAATTTAATTTACTGTCATTTTGCAAAAGCGCTTGTGTAAATTCCCAAGGATTTTTTACTCGCACACATCCATGGCTAAAAGCACGAGAAGAGCGTGAAAATAATGATTTTGATGGTGTATCATGCAGATAAATTGCATGCTTATTTGGAAATAAGAATTTTATACTGCCAAGCGCATTTCTTGATCCAGGGAGTTGGCGAACTCGATAATTATTCATGTTAGCCGTTGACCAATCAATCTTGCTTGCATCAACAACTCCATTTTTTGAAAGTAGCTGCATGTTGCTTGCAGCGAGAAAAGATGGATTGCTCTTAATTTTTGGGGCGAGTTCATTGTTAAGAATAGAGCGTGGAACATTCCAATAAGGATTAACTACGACATGTTTAATTTTATCAGAAAAAATATTAGTCTGGAATTTAGTTTTTCCAACTACAACACGTGTTGAATATATTTTTTTTTCATCTTGCATTATTTCAAGGTTAAATTGAGGAATATTCACAAAAACATGAAAATCACCCATGTCGCGTGGCAACCAGCGCCAACGCTCCATATTGGCAATAATATCAGCCTTTGAGGCATTATTATTTCCATTAAGTGCTGCAATAGTAGCCGGACCAATGACACCATCAACCTTTAAACCTGCCTCGGCTTGAAATTTTTCAACTTCAACTAAAAGATTTTCATCATATTCATCGCCGCCAATATTTGGTAAAGCAATTCCAAGCCTTTCTCTAATTGATGGCACTCTTTTATCTATTTCCCCTAGTCGTAATATCTTGCCACTCTCAATTATAATAGCTTCTTCTTCTGCGTCATCTGAGTGTGAGGCTAAAGCGGCTTTTAACGCAATAAATTCTCGTTGTTTTGGCTCTAAATCAAGTAGAATTTTTGCAGGATTATCAGAATTTGCTAATTGCAGTAAAAGTTTATTCTCATCAATCCTGTTTAATTTATAATCAAATCTAGAAGAAACTTTAACAGGATCGATGCGACCACCATAGCTATCTTGCGCATAGCGCATGACGGTAGCAGAAAACGCTGTTTCAAAATGAGCTAATTCAATTGCGCTTGTGCCAAATTTTTTAAGACTTATCTCATCGCTAAGATAATCGCTTGGATTTAAGCCGCTTTGAGCGCTATTTTTAAACACTTGCAAAATATCAAGCGCTTTTTGAGAAAGTTCAACCTTGCTATTATTTTCACTTGTTAGCCAAAGAGGCTCGAAATGCCGCTTGCCGTAAAAATAATAGAGTTTTTGTTTTTCATAATATTCTTTTGACTCGAAGGGAGAAGATTTATAATCTTCATAAAGGCCAGCTTTTATAACAAGAGCAATTGGACTGCGTGGCGGTGCAATGATAACACGAGTAACTTCAACCCCATCAATAATAAGAGTTTCTTGCGCTGTGCTAGGAGTAAGGGGAAAAATAAATAATATGCAGGCGATGATATAAGTAAAATATTTTTTCATATAAAAGAGCCTAAACTTTATTAAATATATCGAATCAATATTTTTGTTTAGCTTGAACACTATAACTATTCAATCATATAGCGAAAAAGTGAAAGGATTAAGCCGCGTTTTTTTCAATATTTTCGCTAAGCCCATATTCTTTTAGCTTTCGATAAAGAGTTGAGCGACCAATACCAAGCTCTCTAGCAATTTTAGACATTTTACCATTATAGCGCTTTAAAGCAAAAATTATCAGCTGCCGTTCAAGTTGTGCAATTGGTGTTATATCGCCATCTTCTTGCAAAAATCTCTCTTTAGTGACGATAGTTTTATCAGTTTTTTCTATAAATAAAGAGCCATCATCAATATGAACAGGGGTTCTTATATTAAAATTTATTTGTGATTTATCTTGCTGACTTGAATTATCACTATTTAATTGCGGGAAGTCAGATTTTTGCAACCATGCCTCTTGCGCTAAATTTACCGAACGAAAAATTGCATTTTCAAACTGTCTAATATTTTCAGGCCAGTTATAATTTTTAAGTAATTGCATGGCATCGGCCGAAATCCCATGAATAGTGCGCCCAGTTTCGGCACTGAATCTAGTAATAAAATGCTCAGCTAGAGGGGCAATATCTTCCATTCTGTCGCGCAAGGGTGGTACATAAATGGGGAAAACATTTAGTCGATAATACAGATCTTCTCTAAAGCTACCATTTTTCGCCAAGCTTAACAGCCGTTTATTGGTAGCAGAAATTAAACGCACATCGACTTTCTTTGAATCGAGTGAGCCAACGGGTTTAATTTCTCCATATTGAATAGCATGTAATAATTTAACTTGGGTGCTAGTTGGTAATTCTCCCACCTCGTCAAGAAATAAAGTGCCGCCATGCGCCTCTTCAAATTTTCCTATTTTGTTGCTTAATATATTATTATTAGCGCCTTTAACGTGACCAAAAAGAACACTGTCAATTTCATCTTTTGCAACGCTTGCGCAATTTAAAGAGATAAATGGCTTGCCGCTTCTATCACCCGAACCTTGAATTGAGTGCGCAATTAGCTCTTTGCCAACGCCAGTTTCACCCTCAAGTAAAACAGGAATATTGCTTTTTGCTGCTTTATGGACAAGATATATTACTCTCTCCATAGCGGGGCTTTTGGTAATAATATCGCTTGGATTAAATTTACCACTTTTTCTAGCTCGCTCATTTTTCAAGCATTTTTCAAGTCGTTCAATTTTTTGTGCATTTTGAACAGAAATACTAAGCCGCTCTGGCGTTGCAGGTTTAACAATATAATCAATAGCACCATAGTGCATTGCAGGATTAATAGTCTCCAATGAAGCTTTAGTAGTTTGAATGATTACAGGTGTGCTTAAGCTTTCATTCCGCATGCTTGCTAAAACGCCCATGCCGTCAATATCTGGCATGATAAGATCTAACAGCATTACACTAATATTTTGATCCGCTTTTAATAATGACAAAGCCTCTTTTCCGCTTGAGGCTGTAATTGTACTAAATCCTGCTTTTATTGCAATGGCTTCACTTTGTTGAAGCTGATCTGGCTCATCATCTACTATAAGAATTTTATTCATAAAATTACCTAAAAACTCATCTTAAAATTTCTAATTTCACTCACTTTAGAAATCACATGCTCAAACTAAACCTAAAATAGGTCGAATCACATTCCTCGTTTATGTCTCATTATGGTGCAGAATAACCCTTCACACTTAACAGGGATTTAATTATAATTTTTAATGACTTGTTATGAGATATTTTTTTGTCCATATCAGTTTAACTAATAATTTTTGTGAGATGAAAATGAACAACATAACAAAAACAACAAAAACCCAATTTGGTAGCCTTCCTGTTTGGGATTTATCTGACCTTTATCCTGCAATAGATTCAAGCGAGTTTAATGCTGATTTAGAAAAAGCAAAGCAAGAGACAAAAGACTTTGAAAAATCTTACAAAGATAAATTGGCTGAAATAGCAAAAAATGGCTCGTTAATTGATGTAATTATTTTTTATGAAAATTTAAGCGATTTAATAGGCCGTATTGGCTCATTTGCCTATCTCACTTATGTGCAGAATACTGCTGACCCTGAGCGAGCAAAATTTTTGGGCGACACACAAGAAGCTCTAACCAATCTTTCAACAAATCTAATATTCTTCTCACTTGAATTAAACCAGATAGATGAAGAGGTTTTACAAGAGGCTTTTGATAAAGACAAAAAACTGGCGCGCTATAAGCCATGGTTTGATGAATTAAGAAAAGCAAAGCCCTATCAACTTGAAGAGCGGATTGAAGAATTATTTCATGATAAATCCGTAACGGGCAGAGGAGCGTGGAATCGTTTATTTGATGAAACAATGGCTTCGCTGAAATTTGATGTTACAATCGAAAGCAAAGGGAAAAGCGAAAGCAAAGGGGAAAGCGAGAGTCTGGGTCTTGAGGCAACGCTGACGCTTTTAAGTGACAAAGATGAGAGCAAGAGAAAAGCTGCCTATGAGGCGGTGGTTAAAACCCTAAAAGATAATCAGCGCCTTTTTACCCATATCACAAATGTGCTAGCAAAAGACAAAGAAATATCTGATCGCTGGCGTAAATTTGAAGATATTGCCGATAGTCGTCATTTAGCAAATTCAGTTGAGAGAGAAACTGTTGATGCCTTGCAAAGCGCAGTGCATAATGCCTATCCAAAATTGTCCCATCGCTATTATGCAATGAAGGCAAAATGGTTTGGCAAAGAAAAGCTAAACGCATGGGATAGAAATGCGCCGCTACCTACTTCTGATGATACAATATATGATTGGAAGAGGGCTAAAAAAATCGTCATGGATGCTTATGCAGGCTTTTCACCAGAGTTGGCAAAGGTCGCAGAGCCGTTTTTTGATAGCGGTTGGATTGATGCACCAGTTGTTGAAGGCAAAGCCCCAGGGGCCTTTGCGCACCCAACTGTGCCAAGCGCTCACCCATATCTCATGCTCAATTATTTAGGAAAAGCTCGTGATGTAATGACGCTTGCGCATGAATTAGGGCATGGTGTGCATCAGCGTTTGGCGGCCTCGCAAGGGTCTTTAATGGCATCAACCCCTTTAACATTAGCTGAAACCGCTTCTGTTTTTGGTGAAATGCTCACTTTTCGCTCGCTACTTGATGGCGCGAAAACCAAAAAACAGCGTTTTGCTCTTCTCTGCCAAAAGGTTGAGGATATGCTTAACACGGTTGTGCGCCAAATTGCCTTTTATACATTTGAGCGAGAGCTACATACAGCAAGGCGCAAGGGGGAGCTAAAAACTGAAGAAATAAATCAGATTTGGTTAGACGTTTCAAAAGAAAGTCTGGGTGATGCGGTTGAGCTAAATGATGGCTATGAGATTTTTTGGTCGTATATTCCACATTTTATCCACTCGCCTTTTTATGTTTATGCCTATGCTTTTGGTGATTGTTTGGTAAATTCGCTTTATGCGAAATATCAAGATAATTCAGATGGTTTTGTTGAAAAATATTTTGATCTTTTAAAAGCTGGTGGCTCAAAACATCATTCTGAATTATTAAAGCCTTTTGGGCTTGATGCTAGTGATAAGGAGTTTTGGTCGCTTGGGCTTTCAATGATAAGCGATATGATTGATGAGTTGGAAGTTTTGCAAGATGAGATATAAGTTGAAAAATCTGATATAAAAGGATTTACTGATTCTAATATTTCATCTGTTGACAAAATTGCTTATATTAGCAATTACTAATAAAAACATTTATGGAAAATGAAAATGAAGATTGCAATTTTATCTGAGAGTGGTTCTGGTGAAACAAGAGTAGCAGCAACGCCAGAAACTATAACAAAATATATAGGGCTTGGCGCAAATGTCAGCATAGAAAAGGGAGCTGGTGAAAAAGCGCGTTTTCTTGACGAACAATATAAAAGTGCAGGGGCAACCATTGCCGCTTCAAGTGCTAGTGCAGTTAAGGGCGCTGATGTAGTGCTTTGCGTGCGCCGCCCAAAAGCTAGCGCTTTAAAGGGCGTAAAAAAAGGTGCTTTAGTTATCTCTATAATGGATCCTTTTGATAATGAGGGTGAAATTGCTTCACTTGCAAAAACTGGTGTAAGCGCAATTGCCATGGAATTTATGCCCCGCATAACACGAGCGCAGGTTATGGACGTTTTGTCATCTCAAGCAAACCTTGCAGGTTATCAGGCAATGGTTGATGCTTCTGTTGTTTTTGATCGTGCCATTCCAATGATGATGACGGCGGCTGGCACAATTCGCCCCGCAAAAGTTTTCGTTATGGGGGCAGGGGTTGCAGGGTTGCAGGCAATTGCAACCGCAAGGCGTTTGGGGGCAGTGGTTAGTGCAACAGATGTGCGCCCAGCATCAAAAGAACAAGTTGCTTCATTGGGTGCAAAATTTATTGCAGTAGAGGACGAAGAATTTAAGCAAGCAGAAACCACTGCAGGTTATGCCAAGCCAATGAGTGCCGCTTATCAAAAAAAGCAGGCTGAATTAACTGCTTCTCATATTGCAAAACAAGATATTGTTATTACTACAGCGCTTATTCCAGGTCGCCCAGCGCCAAAATTGATAACCAAAAAAATGGTCGAAGCCATGGCGGCTGGTTCTGTCATTGTAGATTTAGCCGCTGAGCGCGGTGGTAATTGTGAGTTGACCAAGCCAGATAAAATTTTCATTCATAAAGATGTATCTATCATTGGTTATACCAATATGGCTGGGCGAGTTGCTACTTCTGCCTCTTCTCTTTATTCACGTAATCTAATGAGTTTTTTAGAAACGCTTATAGATAAAGAAAGCAAGGCGCTAAAAATTGATTGGGAAGATGAATTAGTTAAGGCAACTGCTTTAACAAGAGATAATAAAATCATTCACCCAAATATAAAAATAAAAACAGCTACAAAGAAAAAACCTGCAGTTAAAAAAACAGCAACCAAAAAACCTATGCCTAAAAAAGCGGCAACTAAAAAAACAACTAAAGGAGCAAAATAATGGAACAGATAATTGATCCGTTTTTCTTCAGAATGGCAATTTTCGTACTTGCGATCTTTGTTGGCTATTTCGTGGTATGGAGCGTAACTCCCGCCCTTCATACTCCCTTAATGTCAGTCACTAACGCCATATCTTCGGTTATTGTGGTTGGGGCATTATTGGCGGTTGGCGTTAATATGGTTGAGGGGGCAGGAATTGCCTCAAAAATCTTTGGCTTTATTGCTTTGATTTTAGCCAGCGTGAATATTTTTGGTGGCTTTTTAGTTACCCAGCGCATGCTAGCAATGTATAAAAAGAAGGAGAAATAACATGATTTCTGCAAATATTGCTTCCCTTCTTTATCTTAGTGCGGGTGTTTTATTTATTTTAGCCCTGCGAGGCCTTTCCTCACCAGCATCTGCCCGTCAGGGTAATATGTTTGGCATGATTGGTATGACAATCGCCATTTTAACAACGCTTGGCGTGCTAATGCCAATTTCCCCGCTTTCATGGGTTTTAATTTTAGCTGGCTTAGCAATTGGTGGCACAATTGGTGCAGTGATGGCAAAGAAAATTGCTATGACAGATATGCCACAATTAGTTGCAGCATTTCACTCGCTTGTTGGCCTAGCGGCGGTGTTTGTGGCAGCGGCTGCTTTTTATGCCCCTGAAAGTTTTGGTATTGGCACACTCGGTCATATTCATGCCCAAGCTTTGATCGAAATGAGCCTTGGTGTTGCCATTGGTGCGTTTACTTTTACAGGCTCAGTAATTGCTTTTTTAAAGCTTGATGGACGCATGTCTGGCACGCCGATTATCCTGCCATTTCGGCATCTGATACATTTAGCGCTTGGTGCTTTGTTGATATATTTGGTTTATTTGGTGGTCATGAGTAATGCCGCTTGGATTTTCTGGGTAATAGTGGTTGTCGCTTTAGTGCTTGGCGTGTTGATGATTATTCCTATCGGAGGCGCTGATATGCCTGTTGTGGTTTCTATGCTCAATTCTTATTCGGGCTGGGCAGCGGCTGGCATTGGCTTCACCATGGGCAATAGTGCGCTTATTATTACTGGTGCTTTAGTTGGCTCATCAGGTGCAATTCTTTCCTATATTATGTGTAAGGCGATGAACCGATCGTTCATCTCAGTTATTCTTGGTGGCTTTGGTGGAGATAGCGTTAGCGCTGGCTCTGGTGAAGAAGAAACTCGCCCAGTGAAACAAGGCTCAGCAGATGATGCCGCTTTCATGATGAAAAACGCTTCAAAAGTAATCATCGTCCCTGGATATGGCATGGCAGTAGCCCAAGCCCAACATGCGGTGCGTGAAATGGTTGACTTGCTTAAAGAAGAAGGCGTTGAAGTTAAATATGCCATTCATCCAGTGGCGGGTCGTATGCCTGGACACATGAATGTTTTGTTGGCTGAAGCTAATGTTCCTTATGATGAGGTGTTTGAGCTTGAGGATATAAATTCTGAATTTGCCCAAACCGATGTGGCTTTTGTAATTGGCGCAAATGATGTGACCAACCCATCTGCTAAAACAGATAAAACGTCGCCAATTTATGGCATGCCTGTTTTAGACGTTGAAAATGCTCATTCGGTATTATTCATCAAACGTGGTATGTCAGCTGGCTATGCAGGTGTGCAGAATGAATTATTTTTCCGTGATAACACAATGATGTTATTTGGTGATGCTAAAAAAATGACAGAGAATATCATTAAAGCGCTTGGTCACTAAGCAGGTTAAATGAGAGTGTAGATTATGCAAAAGAAAATTCTTTGGGGTTTGGTATTTATCGCCTCACTTTATTCTGGTGTGCTGTTATTTATGTCCACTAACCAGCGTAATATGCAATATGCTCCAGGCTCTAAAGCTATAGCGTTAGAAAATGTTGCCGTTCCAAGGGCAGAAATTGCTACAATCTCAACAGGTTATTTAAACGTCTATGGTTGGTATGCCCCCCCGCTTGATGGCAAGCCAACTATATTATATTTTAAGGGTAATGAAGGAAGTTTCAGCAAAGAACATGCAAAATTTGCAGAAATTACAAATGATGGATATGGTTTATTAGCCTTTGATTATCGCGGCTTTCCTCTCTCTCCGGGAAAGATAAATCAGGATAATATCCTTAATGATAGTTTAGCTGCATTTGACTGGCTTGCTAACAAGGGCTCAGACATTATCCTATATGGCCGCTCGCTAGGCACAGGGCCTGCAACTTATGTTGCTTCAAAGCGTGATGCAAAAGCATTGATATTAGAAACGCCTTTCACTTCAGCAGCAGATGTTGCCGCTGAGCGCTATCCAATTTTTCCTGTAGAAAAATTATTTAAGGATAAATATGAAGTTCGCGAATGGATAAAGCAGGTGCAAGAACCTGTTTTTGTGGGGCATGGCACAGCTGATAAGGTCATTCCTGTTACGCATGGTGAGAGAGTCTTTGCTCTAGCTCCAAATGCAAAACAATTATGGATTGTCGAAAATGGCACTCATGGTAGCTTATGGGATGCTGGTCTTTGGCAGCAGATACAAGCTTTTGCATTAAATAACTAAAGACCACAAAAAAGGGTCACCAAAAGCGACCCTTAAACTTTATTCAAAAAATAAGTAGTTAGGCTTAAACGCTACCACTTTCACGTTGCAAACGCTTGCGCTCAAGTTTGCGTGCGCGGCGCACAGCTTCTGCCTTTTGGCGAGCGCGCTTTTCAGATGGTTTTTCATAATGATCACGCAATTTCATTTCACGAAAAACACCTTCGCGTTGAAGTTTCTTTTTAAGCGCTCTAAGCGCTTGATCTACATTATTATCACGAACGATTACTTGCAAAGCCTTGTTGCTCCATAAAATATTAAAAGATTTAAGCGCTGAACTATCAGAGCTTGTTACGTTTGTCTATAGTTTGCGCACACTAAAGCATGTTTTTGTCAATAAAACACGCTTTAATCGCTAACAATGTTTATATGAGCCATTTTTCGCCCTTTTCGAACGTCTTTTTTACCATAAAAATGCGGTTGCATACCCGATTCTAAATTTTTATGCGCATCAATCACTTCATCGCCAATTAGGTTCTCCATCACCACATTGCAATAACGTGTTGGATCGCCCAAAGGCCAGTTGCAAATTGCCCTAATATGTTGCTCAAACTGGTTTGTGATGCAGGCCGCCTGCGTCCAATGGCCAGAATTATGCACTCTTGGTGCAATTTCATTTACCAATAAAACAGCGCTTTGGTCAGTTGCATTAGCATCGGGCTTGGTTACAAAAAACTCAACTCCTAGCACACCGACATAATCAAGCGCCCCAACAATTTGTTGAGCAATACGGCTAGCGCGCCGTGCAGTAATCTTATCAATATTTGCTGGCACTGTGCTAGTTTTAAGAATATGATTCTCATGTATGTTTTCAGCTGCATCAAAATCACGCACCTGCCCACCAATATTACGAGCAACCACAACGGAAATTTCTTTTTCAAATGGCACAAAAGCCTCTAGCACTAAATCAGAGCCTTTAAGTTCCTCAAAAGCCTGCTTTGCCTCTTCGTCAGAAGAAATAATCCTCTGCCCCTTGCCATCATACCCCATGGTTGTAGTTTTTAAGACAGATTTATAACCTATTTTTTTAATAGCCTGTTTAAGTTGCTCTTCATTTTGAACTAAAGCAAAATTAGCAATTTTTATTTCATTTTTTAATAAAAAGTTTTTTTCTTTAATTCTGTCTTGGCTGATTGATAAAGCTCTTGAATTTGGTGCAACGGGTTTTAATTTTTCCAAAAATTTAATTGAGCTAACGGGTAGGTTTTCAAATTCATAAGTTATCACATCACAAAGTTTGGCAAATTTTGTTAACTCTGCCTCATCATCATAGGGCGCTATAATTTTATTTGGTGTTACGTCAAAAGCTGGGCTATTTTCATCGGGGCAGAAAATAATGGTTTTCATGCCAAGCTGTGCCGCAGATAATGCTAACATTCTGCCAAGTTGTCCGCCACCAATTATGCCAATGGTTGAACCTATAGCTAGCATTTCACTTTTGTTTTTACTCATTTTAATCTACCGGAAATTGTGCAACAGAGGCACTTTGTTGTTGACGAAATTGATTTAGATTTTCTTCTATGGCGATATTATTAAGTGAAAGCACAGAAGCTGCCAATAGGGCTGCATTTTTAGCCCCCGGCTCACCAATCGCCAACGTGCCAACGGGAATGCCAGCAGGCATCTGCACAATGGATAAAAGGCTGTCTTTGCCACTTAATGCCTTTGATTGAATAGGCACGCCAAACACGGGCAGTGATGTCATTGCCGCAATCATACCAGGTAGGTGAGCTGCCCCGCCGGCACCTGCAATAATCACCTTAAAATCGTCTTGGCGAGCGCTTGAGGCAAATTCATAAAGCCTCTCTGGGGTGCGATGGGCAGAAATAATGCGAGCCTCATATTCAATTTCAAGAATATCAAGAATTTTGGCTGCCTCGCGCATAGTTGGCCAGTCAGATTGTGACCCCATAACAATTGCAATAGGTGGTGATATAAACATTCTATACGCCTCTCATTAGGGCTTAGTTTTTCAGGAAAAACCATTTATCTTAGTTTAGCTTATTATTCAAGTTTATATGATTTTAGGCAATAATGTCAGGTAGAATTATTTTTTCAATTTCAACTATTTTATCTTTTAAATTTAGCTTGCGTTTTTTAATTCGCTGAATAAGCATTTTATCATCAGTATGGTTATCAAGTAAAACTTTAAGAATTGCCTCTAGGTCAGAATGTTCTTGGCGTTTAGTTGCAAGTTCCAGTCCTAGTTTTGCACTTTGCTCAGGTGTTAACTCTAACATTTTAGTTTGCTCACTAAGTTTTTCTTAAAAAGAACTTTTAACACATTTTCGTTATATATCCTAAAAAATTCTTATTTAGCATCGACAGTGCGTGCTTATATGTGGAACAATATAGCTCTCTTAAAATGAGTCTTAAATTTCAGTGTTCAACAAATTAGGGAGTAGTTATGTCAATAGAAAACCGTATAGATGCTTTGGAATTACGTCATAAAGACCTTGAAAATAAATTGGAAAGCCTGCTGGCGCATTCATCTGCTGATGAAGATGAAGTTATTGCACTAAAAAAACAAAAACTTGAAGTAAAAGACGAATTGGCAAAGCTACAAGCCAATGTTTCTTAAGCTAAGCATTATAAAATAATATAACAAAGCATTCATATAAAAAGGCCACAAATAAATTTGTGGCCTTAATATTAAAAAACTAATTAAACTAGTTATTTTTAGCTAGTCTTTTTTTAATGATGTAAGATTTGCAAAAACCGAATCAGCATCAATTTCTTCCTCACTTGCTAATTTCTTAGCATCATCGAGATTATCAATGCTAGCTGGAGCTTCAATTCCATCATGAGCTTTTGCCAGTGCATCTTGGGCTGAAAGTAATTTTGTACTACGCTGGTTATCCTCAGAATCAGGGTTAGTTCCCGCAGCCTTTTTAACTTCCATATCAAGATCAATCTGCGTGCACAGACCCAAAGTTACTGGGTCAAGCATTGACAGATTTGCTGAATTCCAGTGTGTTCCCTCACGAACCGCCTCAATGGTGGTTTTGGTTGTTCCTACAAGGCGAATAATAGCAGCATCTTTTAATTCTGGATGTGAGCGAACTAGCCATTTAATAGCACCAGGACGTTCATTACGGCGAGAAATTGGCGTATATCTTGGCCCTTTGCGTTTTTTTGTAGCTAATTTTACTTTGCTCTCTAAAAGCTTCATGCGATAATTTTCGTCGGCCTCTGCTTTAGCAATTTCTTCTTTTGTTAGCTGCCCGTTGTTAATTGGGTTCACACCTCTAACACCACCAGCTACATCGCCATCTGCAATACTTTGAATTTCAAGAATATGTAGTGAGCAAAAATCTGCAACTTGATCAAAAGTAAGTGCAGTATTATCAATAAGCCATATTGCGGTTGCTTTAGGCATTAAAAGTGTTGCGGCCATTTTAGTCTCCAAATAGCTATAATTATCTTTAAGGCGCAAGCTGGGTTCTTCCAACCTGCTCCGCCTTAATTTTTAATTTAAGGGGAATTAAATCAACTCATATAGTAATCTGATATATTTTTCAATATTTTTATCAGTTTTACTTTTATCAAAATTTAACCTTTAGCACAATTTTACCAAAATGCTGTTTTGAGCGCATATAGTCATGCGCTAAATTTGCTTCATCAAGATTGAAAATCTTAATATGAGGCGGTTTAATAGTTTTTTCTTCAAGCGCCGCCCAAATATCTTTTTTGAGTTTTTTAGCAATTTGGGCCTTTTTTGCTTTGCTTTGCGGGCCAAGAGTTGAGCCAAAGATATCAAGGTTTTTTAACAATATAGGCGCAAGATTTATTTCAGCCTTTGCTCCACCTAAAAGACCAAGCAACATAATTTTTGCATTTTTTGCGCTGGCTTTAATATTTTTGTAAAAAATTTCACCGCCAATAATATCAATCACTCTATCTGCACCAACTCCATTAGTAATTTCTAAAGTGCGTGCAACAAAATCTTCTTGTTTATAATTGATGATAAATTCTGCCCCCAGACTTTTTACATATTCAGCCTTTTCTTGAGATGAGATAATAGCAATAGGACGTGCGCCATAAAAATTTGCAATTTGGATTGCGCTGCCGCCAATCCCCCCCGATGCACCATGAACTAATACAAACATGTGTTTTTTTAATCTTGAGCGCATCACTAATGTCTGCATGATGGTAAAGAAAGTCTCAGCAATAGTAGCGCCCTCAATTAAGCTCCAACCCTTTGGCAAGGGTAAGACCTGAGTTGCAGGTAGATTGATAAAATTAGCATATCCAGCCCCATTGCAAAGTGCCACTATTTTATCACCAAGCTTAAAATCTTTCACTTTTGCCCCAAGAGCAATAATTTCTCCGCTTACCTCTAAGCCAGGCCAAAGAATATTTTCCTTCGTGGGGCGATAAAGACCCTTGGCCTGTAAAATATCAGGGCCATTCACTCCAGCATAAGCAATTTTAATTAAAACCTCATCAGGCTTTGGCGCTTTTAGGCTACGTTTTTCAAGCTTTAGGGCATGCCCATTACTATCAGTTGAAATTTTTATAGCGTTTATTTGTGAGTTTTTATGCATGGGTTTATAAAACACTTTATATAAAAAATTTGCAATTTATTCCTGTTCAAATAAAATGCTCAACAATTATAAAGGGGAATAAAATGGAAGATGAATTGTCAACAAAACAAATCCAACATGAAATAGGTATGTCTGTTGATGATTTATCGATAGATGAGCTGGAAAAGAGAATTATTTTGCTTGAGGGTGAGATAAAAAGATTAAAAAGCTCGATTATATCTAAAAAGGCATCATTTGAATCAGCTCAAGCATTTTTCAAATAGGGTTTTATTTTTTAAGTCTTGATTCATAATTTAGCAGATGTTTATAAGTGCGGTTTATGGGTCGTGAATATGTTTGGTTAAAAAAATGTGCATCGTTAACTTTTATTTAACATGATATGTATAAGTTTAACTTGTTATTTCAGTATTATTTATTTCTTATCTCCTCCCTTAAGAAGTTCTGAAATCTCCTGTTAACTTCATAGAGCCGTTTATCGGCTCTTTTTTTTGTCTTTTTTCTTCGCTTAAAATTAGCTATAGTTATTTTCCACAGGTGACATAAAGAGTTTTGCGCATTAGAGTTTAAAAAAGATTCTCAACAGGCGAACAAGATATAATATTATGGACGATGAAAAAGACAAAATAAAAAATAATGCAGCAACATCTATTGCGCCAAGCCTGCTTGCCTCTTCTGACTTTGATAAGCTTTATGCTGAGGGCATGGGCTTAATTGAAGATATTGCAACTTATCTTGATGGTGATGGGCGTGTTCAAAGCCGCCAATTAGATAAACAAGCCTCAATGGTTTATGCAACCCAATCTATGCGATTAACTACTCGCTTAATGCAATTAGCATCTTGGTTATTGTTGCAACGCGCTGTTGCTGAGGGTGAAATAAGTGCCAATAGCGCCCGTGATGAAAAAGAAAAAGTTAGGTTTTCATCTGCCCCAAAAGAATATGGTGGCCCGGGTTGGGATGACTTACCTGAGCAATTGCGTAAATTTATTGCCAAGGGTGATCGTCTATATGAGAGGGTGGTTCAATTTGATAATCTAGATCGCATCTCTGTTGAGCAGGTTGGCATAAAAGCAAAAACTAATAGTTCTGCAATTGGTGGCATTGCTGAGCAGTTAATGCGTATAAAAACTGCCTTTGGTGAAAAGTAGAGCAAAAGAAAACCCGCCTACCTTATAATAAGACAAGCGGGTTAAATATCTAAGGATTAAATATTGCTTAGCCCATAATGCCTTTGAATTTCTCTTTAAAGCGAGAAACACGGCCACCACGATCAAGTAATTGACCTGTGCCGCCAGTCCAAGCTGGATGAGTTAGTGGATCAACATCAAGTGTTATTGTGTCGCCCTCTTTGCCATAGGTAGAGCGGGTCATATAATGTGAGCCATCTGTCATTACAATTTTAATTTCGTGATAATCTGGGTGTGTATCTTTTTTCATTTTGTTACCTTGAAAGCCTTATTATATTAGATAAGTCTTTTGTTATTGTTAGTTGAAATAATTTCTAGCGCTTTACTAAACAAAGTTTTGATAATTCGCAAGTCCCTTAGTTGCTTATCAGCGTTTAGTCACTTAAGTAGAGGCAATAAAGCCAAAAAAAGATGAATTTCTATGTCCAAAGTGTCAAAACAGCAAAAATCACCTAAACAGTTTAACGAGATAAATCAGCAAGAAAATCTCTCTATCAAAGAATTAGATGCTAAAATAGTTGAAAAGCAAGGTAAATTAAAGCCCTTGCGCTCGCTTTTGCCCTTTATTCTTAAATACCCCAAACGCCTAATGTTAACATTATTATTCTTATTGCTTGGCTCTGGAACGTCCTTAATCATTCCAGCCCTGTTAGGATCAGTGGTTGATGAGGGTTTTATGACGCAAAATTTAGATAAGATTGTTCAATATGGCTGGGCAATTTTAGCTGTTGCTATTATAATGGCTGTAGCTTCTGGTGCTAGATTTTATTTTATCTCAATCATTGGTGAGCGAGTGTTAACTGATTTACGCTGTGCGGTGTTTGAACATTTACTAAAGCTTGATAGCTCATATTATGACACTCATAGGGTGGGGGAGTTAACTTCGCGCCTAAATGGTGATGTCGCAACAATTCGTGGTGCGGTTGGCTCAAGCGCATCTGTGGCATTGCGCTCATTAGTTATCATCATTGGCGCGCTTATCATGATGTTTTTAACTTCACCAGCTCTTACAGCTTCAGTTGTAATCATTGGACCCTTGATTGTTATTCCAGTTGTTTTATTTGTGCATCGCTTAAGGGCAATGTCGGTAAAAACCCAAGATGCTTTGGCTGATATAAGTGCCATGGCCACAGAAGCATTAAGTTCAATTAAAACCATAAAATCATTTGTGCAGGAAAAAATTCAAGTTGAGATTTTTAATTCTCGATCAGAAGCAAGTTTTTTAGCTGAGAAAAACAGATTATATGCTCGCTCATTTTTAGTTACTTTGGTGGTGTTTTTAGTAACTGTTGCAATAATGCTTATGACATGGTGGGGGGCAAAGGCAGTTTATGCAGGCTCAGTAAGTGTTGGTGAGTTAATGCAATTTATGATTTATGCTATGATGGCCTCAAGCGCCCTAACCAATATGTCGGATATTTGGGGAAATTTACAAACAGTGGCTGGTGCTACTCAGCGCTTAATTGAAATTTTAGAAACTAAGCCAGAGTTAAAAATTGCTGATAACCCTATTGCCTTGCCTGAGCCTGCACTTGGGACTTTAGAGTTTAAAAATGTAGACTTTACCTATCACACGAGATCAGGTGACAGGGTATTAAATAATGTTAGTTTTTCTATTCATGCTGGCCAGACAATAGCTTTAGTAGGCGCATCTGGTGCTGGTAAATCAACAGTATTTTCTCTTATTCAAAGATTTTATGATGTCAATAATGGTCGTGTGATTGTTGATGGCTTAGATGTAAGAGACGTGGATCCGCATAAATTAAGAGAGCGCTTTGCTTATGTTGAGCAGGATTCGGTGATTTTTTCTGGCACTATTGCTGAGAATATTAGATTTGGTAAGCCTGATGCAAGTGAAGTAGAAATTGAAAAAGCGGCGAAAGCAGCCTTAGTTGATGAATTTGTTGCAAAGCTTAAACATGGCTATCAAACTATTGTTGGTGAGCGTGGGGTTATGCTTAGTGGTGGGCAAAAACAACGTATAGCTATTGCCAGAGCATTGATAAAAGATGCACCAATTTTAATGCTAGATGAAGCAACTTCTTCGCTTGATGCACAAAGTGAAAATTTGGTGCAAAAGGCTCTTGAGCGCTTAATGCGTGGTAGAACATCAATAGTGATTGCGCATCGTTTAGCTACAATTCGTGATGCAGATAGAATTTTGGTTTTTGAATCTGGCAGGTTAATAGATGAGGGTACGCATGATCAGTTAGTTAAAAAAGGCGGACGCTATTCCGAGTTAGCAAAATTGCAATTTCGCCTTGATGATGTCCGCCTCGATGGATAATTGATGATGTTTAATATAATGAATTAAAATATCGCAAAACTAGCTAAATAACTTATTTTACTCATCATCTTTTGAAACACTCTTTAGCTTATTAAGCCCTAGAATTTTCATTGCGGCTTTTTCATAAAATGGTTCAGATTTACCGCTTTTCATTTTACCAATGAAATATTTCTCAAAGCCTACTTTTGCTAGGTGAACCCATTTGCCTTGTGATGACCAATTGACATTACGGGGTGGAATTTGTGGTTGTGCAATAAAGGCAATGCCACCATCACCAAAATCAGCCAAACAAAATGCACTCCATGTTCCTTTATGGGTTGGCTTTTCTTGGCGCACTAATTGCCCAATATTATGCGCGGTAGCTGTTACCATTGATTCAATCATAAAACCAGTTTTAGGCACACCAACTGGCACCGGAGTTGGGCCAATAGGAGGAATGGCAATGCAAACGCCAACAGAGAAAATATTTTTAAATGTTGGATTTTGCTGATGTTCATCGACTATCACAAACCCACGTGGATTAACCAGACCTTCAATTCCCATCAGCGGTTTTATGCCACGAAAAGCAGGTAGCATCATTGAAAATTTAAACGGAACTTGCGTTACGCCTTCAGATTCACCGTCTTTGCCAATAGTTTCAACATGCATGACATCTTTATCAATTTTTTGTATTTTTGAATTTGTCATCCATTTAATATGCTTATCACGCATCGCACTTTCTAATAAGCCTTTAGTGTCGCCAACTCCATCAAGCCCAAGGTGGCCAACATAAGGCTCAGAGGTTACATAAGTGATTGGCACTTGGTCACGAATTTTACGCTTGCGCAATTCGGTTTCAAGAATGAACATAAATTCATAAGCAGGCCCAAAACAAGAGGCACCCTGCACTGCGCCAACCACGATGGGGCCAGGGTTTTTGCAAAATTCATCAAATTCTTTACCCGCCAATTCTGCATGATCTACATGGCAGACTGATTGAGTATTACCTTCTGGCCCAAGACCTTCAATTTCATCAAAAGCAAGCTCTGGACCAGTTGCAATGATTAAATAATCATATTCAATTGATTCTCCATCAGCCAAATCGATGCGGTTTTCTTTTGGCAAAACCTTTGTTGCAGCCTCTGAGATAAACCCTATCCCGTGTTTTTCCATCACAGGCCTAAGGTCAATTTCAATATCTTTGCGCTTGCGCCAATTTACCGCAACCCATGGGTTTGAAGGGACAAAATGATATTTAGGGTCTTTAGTAACAACTGTAATTGTGTCTTCTTTTCGTAGCTGCTCTTTCATTTCATAAGCCATAACAGTGCCACCAAGACCAGCACCTAATACTACAACATGAGCCATTTTATCCTCCAATGTTAAATGAAGTCAGTGTTTATTAAGCTTATTAGCCTCCATAATATTATATATGTCAAGTAAGAGATGTAACTAATGCTTTTGCTATTCGGTAAGCTTAAATTCAATGCGACGATTGCGTTTATAGGCCTCATCATCTTCACCTAAATCAAGTGGTGAGAATTCGCCAAACCCTGCGGCAACAAGGCGGTTTGGAGAAACGCCTTGATTGATTAACAGTTTTGCAACAGAAATAGCACGCGCGGCGCTTAATTCCCAGTTTGATGGAAATTGTTCGGTTGCAATCGGGCGTTTATCGGTATGCCCATCAATGCGTAAAACCCAATTTATTTCAGGTGGGATTTCGTCTTCGAGTTGTAAAATTGCTTCGCCAAGCTTAGCTATTGCTTCTTGCCCAGCAGCAGAAATATTAGCTTCACCTGCATTAAATAAAACCTCTGATTGAAAAACAAAACGATCACCAACAATTGTTACATCTGATCTATCAGCTAAAATTTCACGCAAGCGTCCAAAAAAATCAGAGCGATAACGAGACAGGTCTTGCACTCTTTGTGCCAAGGCAAGATTAAGTCGGCGCCCAAGGTCAGTTATTTTAGTGTTTGATTCAGCTCCCTTTGCTTCAGAAGCCTCAAGCGCTTGCTCTAAAGCACCAATTTGAGTGCGAAGCGCATTTAATTGTTGGTTTAATAAGGCAAGCTGTGCAACAGCCTCATTTGACAAATCTGTCTGCTCTAATAATTTTGTATTCAAATCTGCAATCTGTGAATTTTTATCGTCAAGCCCAGCACCAAAGCCAGATAATTGATTTGAAAGATTGTCGCGTTCCTCTTGCGCACTGCTAAGAGTCGCAGACAGAGTAGCAATAGTTGCCTCAAGGTCTTGGTTTTGACCTTTTTCAAGCTGTAATAATTCGGTCAATTCTGCAATTTGTGAATTAAGCCTAGATAGAGCAGTATCTTTTCCAAGAATTTCTCTTGCTTGAAAAAATTGTGCTAGAACAAAAATTGTTAGCAAAAATATAATGACTAATAATAGGCTAGCTAAGGCATCAACAAAGCCGGGCCAATAATTGGCTCTTGCACCATTGCGTCTGCTAAATGAAGTGGCCATTTATTAAGTCCTATATAATTTAAGTTTTACCATCTTCTTTTAACATGGCGGCAATTAAATCTCTTAATTGTTTGTTGGTTTCGCTTTGATCAACAATATATTTTCTTAAATCCTCTTGCTCTAGGCGAATATGTTTAGTTAAGCCATCAATGCCACGAGCTAGCTCTGCCATGGCGCGAATTGCATCATTTGATGAGTTTGAGTTTTGCATTTTAGAGCTTAACTGCTCAAACATTGCCTGCATTTCATTGCCAGAAATCCCAAGATTATTAGCCTGCATTGTAGCCACTGGGTGATCAAGTTCTGTCATAGACGACATCCAATCCTCAAGATCGGTATAGAAGCTATTTTGTGCTTGCGAGGTCTGTAAATCTAAAAATCCTAAAATCAATGAGCCAGTAAGTCCAAAAAGAGATGAGGAAAAGGCTGTTCCCATGCCGCTTAATGGCGCTTCTAATCCTTGTTTTAAGCTGGTGAAAACATCACCCGCTTCACCCGCACTAACATCAAGGCCTTGAATAATGCTTGATACTGAGCCAACGGTTTGCAACAGGCCATAAAATGTTCCAAGCAGACCTAAAAATACTAATAGACCAGTAAGATAGCGAGATGTTTCTTTTGCCTCATCAAGGCGAATACCAACACTATCTAAAATTGATCGCAGGCTTGAAGGGGTAATAATTGCCTCACCAAGCCTATTGGACATGATAGTTGCAACTGGAGCTAGCAGAACTGGCGGTTTTGCAATAGCTAAATCTTCACTTTGCAGTGAGTTAACCCACTGCACTTCTGGCATAAGGCGAATGACTTGGCGAAAAGATAGTAAGATGCCAACTATTAGCACAAAAATTATCAAACCATTGATAAAGGGGTTAGACCAAAAGGCATCAAATAATTGAAATGATAATATTGCCCCGATCAAAACAATCAAAATCAAAAAGATAATCATTTTGATTAAATAAATGGCTGGGCTGGCAATATTATAGGGATTAAAACTACCTGACATATTAAAAAACCACTCTTTAAAACGATAAAATATAATTATAATCTTAACTATTCAAATTTGACATGACAATGGTCAAATTAAAACTTTGTTCAGACAAATAGTTTTGCAATTAAATAGAGCGGATTTCTTTTAATAGTTTTGCTTGGATAATTTCATTTCCTGCGATAACCTCTCCATTAAAAATTGAATTATTTTTGCCACTATAATCGCTAATAAAACCACCAGCTTCTTTGACTAAAAGCAAACCGGGTGCTACGTCCCAAGCGCCAAGCTCTGCCTCCCAATATCCATCAAGACGGCCAGCGGCCAGCCATGCTAAATCAGTTGAGGCTGAGCCTGTGCGTCTGATACCTGCACAACTTGGTGCAATTTGGCCAAGCTGTTTAAGCGTTAAAGCGTCATTTTTTGTGCCTGTTACTTTTATGCCTGTGCTAAGCACGCAATCAGAAATCTTGCGCCTTGCTGCAACTCTTAAACGGCGGTTGTTAAGCCATGCGCCAGCGCCTTTTTCTGCGGTGTAAAGCTCTTCCATAATTGGATTATAAATTACCGAGGCAACAATCTCACCATTTCGCTCAAGCGCAATTGCAACAGCAAAAAGTGGAATTGAATGTAAGAAATTTGTCGTGCCGTCAAGCGGATCAATTATCCAGCGGTGCTGACCATCTTCACCCTTTACCTCACCTCCCTCTTCCATCAAAAAAGAATAGGTGGGGCGGGCATATTGTAATTCTTCAAAAATTATTTTTTCTGCTGCTTTATCGGCATTTGAAACAAAATCAGCAGGCCCTTTGCGGCTGACTTGCAAATTTTCTACTTCGCCAAAATCACGAGTTAATGAGCGCCCAGCTTTTGCCGCCGCTTGCACCATGATGTTTAATATCGCTGAACGTGCCATTTTTAATCCTACTCAGAACGACGCAAGTAAGTTACTTCTTGCGTATCTACTATAATTTTTTCACCCTGATTAACAAATGGCGGCACCATAACTTTTACGCCATTTTCGAGTATTGCAGGTTTGAATGAGTTAGCCGCGGTCTGTCCTTTAACAACAGGCTCTGTCTCGCTGACTTCAAGAGTGACTTGGGCTGGGAGTGAAATACCAAGCGGTTTTTCTTCATACATTTCAACACATACAGTCATGCCATCTTGTAAAAATTTGGCGCGCTCGCCAACAAATTCAATTGGTAATTCAAGCTGTTCATAACTTTCAAGATTCATAAATACTAACATATCACCCTGCTCATAAAGAAATTGAAAATCATTCTGCTCAAGGCGAATTTTTTCAACCGTTTCAGCCGAACGAAATCTTTCATTTAGCTTTGTGCCGCTTACAATGTCTTTTAATTCGACTTGCGCATAAGCCCCACCCTTACCAGGTTTTACATGATTGACTTTTACCGCCACCCATAAACGTCCATTATGTTCAATTACATTTGAGGGGCGAATTTCATTGCCGTTAATTTTCATTTTAAATCTTCTTAAAAAGGTAAAAACTTATTGATTAGGTTTATTGATGGCGTTCATGCCAAAAATCTACAACAATATCAACTTAATTCATTTGTTAGTTTGGCGTTGTATTTTTTTGCTTGGCTCTGATGCTTTATTCTCTGGCACAGCTTGTGGCCAAAATCTTGCTCTTTCTTGTGCAATTTTTAACTCGTCTTGTGAAATACCTTTAAGTAATTTATCAGTTGCACTATCATTTAGGCCATTTGAGCGAGCAAGCGAGCGCCACATTGCCGCGACTATAAGGTCTTTTTCCACTCCTTCACCAACAGCGTATAATTTTGCTAATCTGTTTTGTGCAACTGGATTGCCAGCATTAGCCGCTTCTTTATACCAGATGATGCTTTGTTCAAGATTGCGATCAATCCCCTTGCCTAAATAAAGTAAAGTTGCATATTCAACCTGTGCAGCACTTAGGCCAGCGTTTGCGGCAAGTTTTATCTGTTTTGCACCCTCTTTAGGGTTTGGTGCAATGCCCGCCCCCTCAAACAAAATAAGCCCATAATCATATTGAGCCTCAGCAAGACCCGCACTTGCTGCTTCTTTTAATAATTGCGCTGCCTTGATAAGGTTTGGTTCGGCATAAATTCCCTCAATATGTAACAACGCTAAATTATATTTTGCTTCGCGGTGGTTTTTTGCCGCTGCTTTTTTAAATAATTGTGTAGCGCGTTCGCGGTTTTTTGGCACTCCTAAGCCTTGTTGATAAAGAAGCGCTAGTGCAAATGTTGCAGAAACATCTCCTCCCTCATCGGCTATTCCATACCAACGTGAGGCAAGGGCGGGATTTCTTGCAACCCCTAATCCATTGATATATATTTCAGCAATCAAAGTCTGTGCAGCGGCATCTCCAGCCTCTGCTCTTGGCAGGGCAAGCGCAAGGGCGGTTAAATATTGCCCGCGTTGATAAGCACCATAAGCCTCATCTTTAATCATTCTTGGCCCAAAAATTTCTTTTGCTATTTCACTAGCTTGATTGGTATTTTGTGCATTAGTCAGACTAGGAAATATAGCTGGCAACAGCCCTATCAGAATATAGAAATTTTTTTTATTCATCGTGAAAACCAGAAATTGGAAGTGCAATAAATTCACAATTTGCACTATTAAAATCAGTTAAAGAGTTTTTTGTATCAAAATATACGGCTGGGACTTCAAATGTGTCTGCCCACCAAAGTGCAAGCTCATGTGTTTTAGTGTCAGTAGATTTTCTGTCATCACCAAAAAACACATAGTCAGCCCCGCTTTCGCCTTTGGTCATAGCATCGTCTTTTGATAAAATATTTCCAGCGCCAACAATCAATTCAGGCTTTAATGTTTTTATCGCATCACGTAATTTTTTTATATCAGAACTAATATGCACGCCATCTGCACCAAGCTTTTTTACTAATTCTGGGCTATTATCTAGCAATAAAGCGCTTTGGCGCTTTTGAGTGATTGGTAAAATTGCCTTGATGCGTTTTTCATATTCAATAGTTTTAATATCGCCCCTTAGTAATAAAATCACAGAAATTTGTGTTTTTGAATATGCCTGTTCAATGCGCCTTCCTAACTCATCTATTGTCAAATCTGCTGAAATGATCAAAAATATTTGCGCTGGCATTTTATTCTTTGCTCTCTATCTAAGCATTATTTTATTTGGGTTTAAGCAATAATAAGGCTTTTTTTAGATATTTTACCCCTTAGTATTATTTTTAGAGTGTCACTTTGCAGGGGCGCTATTTTTTAATGCCTCTATAGCGGGTAGGGATTTGCCCTCCATCCACTCTAAAAAAGCACCCCCAGCGGTTGAAACATAGGTGAAATCATCAACCACTCCAGCATGAGCAAGTGCTGCCACTGTGTCGCCACCTCCAGCAATAGAAATTAATTTTCCCTCAGCAGTGCGTTTGGCTACATATTTGGCGACTTCAACCGTTCCTGCATCAAATGGCTCATATTCAAAAGCGCCTAATGGGCCATTCCAAACCAGAGTTTTGGCATCATCTATTGCCCCTTTAATGCGATTTATTGAAGAGGGGCCAATATCTAAAATCATGCCGTTTGGATCCATCGCATCAAGTCCATAAAAGCTACTTTTTGCATTTGCTTCAAACTTCCAAGCAACATTTGCATCAACGGGTAAAATTATTGCGCAATGCTCGCCCTCAGATCTATCCATAATTCTATTTGCTGTTTCGCTAAGGTTTTTTTCACAAAGTGAATTGCCAATCCCAACTCCCATTGCATAAAGAAATGTATTAGCCATGCCCCCGCCAATAACTAGACCATCAACTTTTTTAAGCAGATTTTCTATTAAATCAATCTTGGTTGAAACTTTCGCCCCGCCAATTATTGCAATAACAGGGTGAGTAGGATTATCAAGGCCAGCAGAAAGCGCACTTAATTCTTTTTGCATGGCGCGGCCAACTACAGATGGCAAAAGATGCGCTAATTTTTCGGTTGAAGCATGCGCTCTATGAGCTGCGGAAAAAGCGTCCATAACGAAAATTTCACCAAGAGAAGCCATTGTTTTAGCTAATGTTTCGTCGTTAGTTATTTCACCAGGGTGAAAGCGGGTATTTTCTAAAATGATAACCGAGCCAAGTGGCGCATCAGCAATTATTTTTTTAGCTTCACTTACATCATTCCAATCCGTTTCAATAAAAATTACATCACGATGAATGACTTTTTCAACCTCTGATACAACTTGACGAAGCGAGAAACTCGCATCAACTTTTCCCTTTGGGCGGCCAAAATGAGACAAAAGAATTGCCTTGCCGTTGACTTTTATAATATCGCGAATTGTTGGCACAAAGCGAATAATTCTTGTAGCATCACTGACTTTGCCATTCATCAGCGGAACATTTAAATCAACTCGAACCAGCACATTTTTATGTCTAAGGTCAATATCGTCCATATTGGGCAAGCTAAGCATGATAGACTCTTTTGTTTTGAGTTTAAGATTCTGAACCAAGACTAAAACAAAATAACAAGCGTATCAATGTCAAACTACATCAAATTATTATAGTTGCTCTTTTGCGCCATCAACTACCGCTTGTGCCGTGATATTGAAATGCTCGTAAAGCACCCCAGCAGGCGCGCTTGCACCAAAGCTATCCATGCCAACAAAAACGCCATTATCACCAAGCAGCCTATCCCAGCATTGCCTAACACCTGCTTCAATTGCAACTCTGGCCCTTGGTGTGCCAATGATTGTTTGGCGATAGCTTTTATCTGATTTGTAAAATAATTCTAGGCATGGGACTGATATTACCTTAGCCGAGATGCCTTGCTCTTTGAGTGTTTTGCATGCCTCAATAGCAATTGCTACTTCAGTGCCAGTGGCAAAAATTGCAACATCAGCGTCTTCTTGCCCGCAGATAATGTAAGCGCCATTTCCGCATAGATTTTCTTGGCTCATTTCTTTTCTAACTGCAGGCGTGTTTTGTCGAGAAAGTGCCAAAATACTTGGAGTGGTTTTATTCTCAAGTGCTAAAAGCCAACATTCAGCAGTTTCTGTTGCGTCGCAGGGTCGAAAAACATTGATATTTGGCATGGCGCGAAATGAAGCTAAATGCTCAACTGGTTGGTGGGTTGGCCCATCTTCTCCAACACCTATCGAATCATGGCTCATGACATGAATAGTGCGAATTCCCATAAGTGCACTTAGGCGAATTGAGGGGCGGCAATAATCTGAAAAAACGAAAAACCCGCCTGAATATGGCAATAAGCCACCATGTAATGCCATGCCATTCATAATAGCTGCCATTGCATGTTCGCGAACACCATAATTGATGAAACGAGCAGAGCGATTATTAGCGCTATAATTTTCCATATCAGTGGTTTTAGTAAGGTTTGAGCCAGCTAAATCGGCAGAGCCGCCAATAGTTTCAGGCACATTTTTATTGATAGCTTCTAGTGCTATTTGTGAAGCTTTGCGGGTTGCAATATTTGGCTTTTCATTTGCCAATGTTTCTTTAAGTTCTAAAACTGCCTTTGCTGCTTCAATAGGCAAATTGCCGCTCATGCGGCGCTTAAATTCATCGCTTTGCTCTTCATCTAAATTCTCAAGCTGTTTTTCCCATGCAACCCTAATTTTGGTTGAGCGTAAACCAGCTAAACGCCAATCATCAATAATATTTTGCGGCACGTCAAACGGCTCATTTGTCCAGCCCAAAGCTTGGCGAATACCATCTGCCTCGCTATCACCATAAGGGCCGCCATGCGCCTTTGGCTTTCCTGCTAAATTTGGCGCTGCAAATCCTGCAATTGTTTTACAAGCAATAAAACTTGGCTTGTCGCTGTTTTTAGCATTTTCTAATGCGTCAGTAATTTCTTGCTGATTATGCCCATCAATTGAAATCACGTTAAATCCGTAAGCTGCGAAGCGCGCTCTTTGGTCGGTGCTATCAACTAAATCTATATTTCCATCGATTGTAATGTCGTTATCGTCCCATAGAACGATTAGTTTATTAAGCTTTAAATGACCCGCGAGCGATGCCGCTTCATGGCTTATGCCCTCCATTAAACAACCATCGCCAACCAAAGCATAAGTAAAGTGATCCACTAAATCAGTACCAAATTCAGCAGCTAATTTTGTTTCAGCTATCGCCATGCCAACTGCATTAGCAATGCCTTGACCAAGCGGGCCTGTGGTTGTTTCTACCCCATCAAGATGACCATATTCTGGGTGGCCGGCTGTTTTTGAGCCAAGGGTTCGGAATTTTTTTATCTCTTCAAGGTTGGCCTCTTCATATCCAAGCAAATATAGTGCCGAATAAAGTAGCATTGAGCCATGCCCTGCAGAAAGCACAAACCGGTCACGATTTGGCCAATTTGGTGCTTTTGGATCAAATTTAAGAAATTTTGAAAATAATATAGTTGCTACATCAGCAGCGCCAAGGGGTAGCCCTAAATGGCCACTTTTTGCTTTTTCAACACTATCAAGGGAAAGAATACGAATAGCATTTGCCATATTTTGCTGTTTTGAGGTCATGATTATCTTCTAATTAAAAGTGAAACTGAGTATTTGAGATAAGCTAATGACATAACGGGGTCAAAAAACAGAGTCAATGATTAGCTTTAACATCACTTTAATATGTGAACATATCTCTTGGTGGTTGCAAAATGGCCTCTGATAAGGCTTATTTAGTTAGGAAAAGAATCGACATCGTGATAAAGCGCTGACAAGGGAATATCTATATGGAAGAAACAAATAGCGAAAACAGCATAGAAGTTGCTTCAATCAGATTAGACCGTGCAATGGCTAATCTTGAGGCTGTTGTTAATCACAATATTGACCAGAATAAAATCATCTCTCAATTGCAAGGTGAGATTGAAAGCCTTGCTTTTCAAAAAACTAAATTAAGTTCTGATTTAGATAGGTCTTCAATAAGAGAGAAAAAATTAGATAAATCTGCCAGTGAGGTTTCTAAGCGTCTTGTTGATGCGATGGAAACTATCAAATCAGTATTAGTAAAATAAGGCGAAAAAAATGGCTGATGTCACCTTAGAGATAAATGATCGCAAGTATAGAATGTCGTGTGAAGATGGCCAAGAACATCATTTGATAGAGCTTGGTAGGCGGTTCAACATTTTTGTTGATGGTTTTAAGGACGAGTTTGGTGAAATTGGCGATAATCGCCTAACTGTTATGGCTGGCATTGCGGTGATGGATAATGTAGTTGAGCTGGAGAATAGCCTTAAACAATTGAAAGCCGAACTTGCTAAACTAAATGAAGAAGAGGGTGCTTTGGCGCAAGAAAAAGAAAAACAAGAAAAAGATTTTGCTAAACGCATGAACGAAGTTGCACAAAAGCTTGAACTTGTCACAAGCGCTTTATCACAATCAAAAAGTTAGATTTATTTTTAAACTACCCTTTGCACAATGGCTTTATAGTCTTATATCTATATTTGCTGCCCGTCTCGTGTAGGTTTAAATGCTTGAGGCCTTAACTTTTCTCAGGGAGCTACCTCTGACCAGACTCGTGGGTTTGGATATGCGGCGCCCACCTATTCACTTAGGTTCTCGAGATAAGCAACCCACGGTCGGGTGGCGCTTTTAAATTTAGAGTTTTTAAGATAGATTTGTGAAAAATAATAATTCAAAACCATTATTAAGAAAACAAACGCTTGCTGCTAGGTCTGCAATTTCAAGCAAACAGAAAAACTTGGCCGTAAATAATGCGGCAAAATTATTCATTAAAAATATACCGATGAATCACAATGATATTATCGCCGCTTATTGGCCAATTTCTGGTGAGTTGGATTGCTTGCCTTTAGTTGAGCAATTATGGGCGAGGGGGCATCAAATATGCCTACCTGTAACTATAGCTGAAAATAAGCCGCTTATCTTTAGGGTTTGGCAAAAGGGGCAAAAGCTAATTGATGGCGGACATGGAATAAAAACCCCAGATAAAAATACATCAATTTTAGTGCCAAATATTATCATCATGCCGCTAGTGGCTTTTGATAAAAAAGGCGCGCGGCTTGGTTATGGCAAGGGTTATTATGACAGAACGATTGCCAAAATGGAACAAAAGCCTTTATTGGTGGGTTATGGTTTTGCTTTGCAAGAAGTTGAGCATATAAATAGCGAAAGCCATGATGCTCCGCTTGATTATGTGGTGAGTGAAAAAAAGGTAGTTAAGTTTTAATGCGGATATTATTTTTGGGCGATGTAGTGGGCAAGGTTGGGCGCAAGGCAATAGTTGAAAGACTGCCCTCATTGATAGAAAAGCTCAAACTGGATTTTGTGATAGTGAATGGCGAAAATGCCAGCCATGGGCGCGGGCTTACTGAAAAGCATTTTAATGAATTGATTGGGGCTGGCGCTGATGTGGTAACGCTTGGTGATCATGCTTGGGATCAAAAAGAAACGCTTGGCTATATTGCACGTGAGCAGAATCTTGTGCGCCCGATAAATATGGCAAAAGGCACTGCTGGACGTGGTGCGACTTTAGTGAGCGCAAAAAATGGCCAGCAGGTTTTGGTAGTGCAGGGGTTGGGACGAGTATTTATGAACCCAATTGATTGCCCATTCTTAGCAATAGAAGACGCAATAGCGCAATGTCCGCTTGGCGAAATGGCAGATGCTATCATTGTAGATTTTCACGTTGAAGCAACGTCTGAAATTCAGGCAATGGGGCATTTTCTTGATGGGCGTGCCTCATTAGTGGTCGGCACGCATACCCATATCCCAACCTCAGATCAGCGAATATTAAAAGGCGGCACAGCGCTTATGAGTGACGCTGGCATGTGCGGTGATTATGATAGTGTTATCGGGGTGCAAACGGACGAACCGCTAAACCGCTTTTTAACAGGAGTGCCAAAAGAGCGCTTCACACCAGCTGAAGGAGAAGCAACACTTTCGGGCGTAATGATTGAGAGCGATGATAAAAGCGGACTTTGTGTGCGTGTTGAGCCGATAAGAATTGGTGGAAGTTTAACGCAGGTTATGCCGATAGTTTAGGGTTGAAATGATGTTGGCACTTCCAACAGTGTCATTACTTATTGAATTTTTTAGACGTTTACGGCAATGATTTATCGTAATAATAAGAAATGCACAGGCTCACTAAATCTCAAGTTTAATAATTTGGCAATTATCTGGCTGTATTCCAGTTAGCACTCGGATGAAATTGCCATGAGATACAATTGCTGTAGAGTGAAGCTTAGTATTTTTAGCCCACTCAACAAATGTTTCCGCCCGTTTTTCAAGCGAAGCAAGTGGCTCTACACTAAAGCCATGGTGGTTTTTCTCCCCATCATACCACCAAGGGTCATCAAGATGATCAAAGTCAAGATGCTCCCAATTTTTTGCTAGATGTTCAGGCCTCGTCCCCACATCTCCACTATAAGATAATTGCTCGCGTACTAGTGGGTTAATGGCTATAGGCAAACTTCTCTCAAACATATATTCAGCTGTTTCAAGCGTGCGAGTGAGTGGGGAGACTATCAGCTTTTCAACGTTTAATTCAGATATTTTTTGTCGTCCCTCTATGGCTTGCTCTTTACCCAGTTTTGAAAGGGGTGCGTCAAATATCATCGGGTCAATAAAATCATTTTTAAAGGCCGCATTAAACTCGGATTGTGCGTGTCGAATAAGATAAATATTCATATTTTATCCAGCCTCAATCTTAGCCATATCCGCTTCACTTATTTCAAAATTAGAATAAACATTTTGCACGTCATCATCATCTTCTAGTGTTTCAATTAGCTTGATCAATGTTGCGCCTTTTTCTGCGTTTAGTGGTGTGTCATTATGCGGTTTAAAAATTGGTTTTACGGATTCAGCTTCTGTGCCTAATTCTTTTGCCAAAGCTACAGAAACATCGCCAATGCTTTCAAATTCGCAATAAATAATATGCCCATTTTCATCTGAGATAACATCTTCTGCCCCTGCTTCTAATGCTGCCATCATTACATCGTCCGCATCGCCTGCGCTTAGCGGATAAATAATTTCACCAATTCTATCAAACATAAAGGCGACTGAATTTGTCTCGCCCAATGAGCCACCATTCTTTGAAAATGCGGCACGGATATTTGATGCGGTGCGGTTACGATTATCTGTTAGTGTTTCAACTATTACTGCAACGCCGCCCGGCCCATACCCCTCATAGCGCACCTCTTGATATTCAGCGCCTTCGTGCGAGCTGGCTTTTTTTATTGCTCGCTCAATATTGTCTTTGGGCATAGATTGCCCTTTGGCGTTCTGCACGGCAAGGCGTAGGCGTGGGTTCATTGCTGGGTCTGGCATTCCAGATTTTGCTGCAACGGTTATTTCTTTTGAGAGCTTTGAAAATAATTTTGAGCGCAAACCATCTTGGCGGCCTTTGCGGTGCATGATGTTTTTAAACTTGGAATGTCCTGCCATAATATTTCTCTTTTTAAATTACGCTTTTGTTGCTTATAAAAATTTGCCAGAGGTAAGTCAAAGGATAAGCTAAAAGAAAATTGGGTCTTATCGAGATGACAAGACCCAAAATAAATATACTAGTGCTGACTATTACTCAGCAGGAGAAATCTTTGCCTTTGCTATTGCTAAGCCCAACCAAACAACAGAAACAATGATTGAGATAGCACCAACAAGCACCAAATAAAATGGCAATCCAAATAAGAATTCTGCCATGATGCCAAGAGGCATTAACATGCCCATCAGGCCTGTAATAGAAACCCATTTTGCTGAAAACTCAGAAATCGGCAGTTTTAATAATAGATAGCCAATCATTATATTTAAGAAGGCAAATAAATTTCCATGCACATGCGCAAGTCTAGACTGAAAATGCAACCCATCATTTGCATTAGCTATCCACTCTTCTTTACCGGGTGCGAAATCACGCATATAAATTAGAGCAAATCCATAAAGCATAAAGCCGCCCATGAATAATAACCCACCAACAATATTCTTTTTTCCATAATTTTTCATTTTATTTCCTTTGTTTGTTTGTTTTTATTTGATTAAAATCAATCAAATCTAATTGTATTATGAGAAGTCGTATTCCTTCTTTTGAAAGATCAAAGCCTTTCTGACTAACTGACCAACGCATACCAACCCCCTGCACCAGAGCAATGATAAGAAAACTCAGGTCAAAAGCTCTCTCTTCACCATATCCAGCCTTAATAAATTCCTTTGTGATATATTTGCGAAACTGCATCATCATATGAGTAAAAATTTTTCTTAATTCTTCATTTGATTGCTGTAGCTCATAAGAAAACATGATTGTTAAAATGGCGGGATTTTTGCTCAATAGAGCAAAATGCTCTTCAACAAGCGCCTTTATCTTACCTTTTGGTGTTAGGGTTTTTCGTAATGGTTTTGACCAATAGGATTGAGCTCTATTTGCAATTTCATTAGCCACACTAAGCCAAATATCTTGCTTAGTTGGAAAATGCTTAAATATTCCTGCATGGGTAAGCCCTGAAGCCTTTGCAATTGTGGCTGTTGATAAGCGATCTGGTCCATCAATACCTGCCAATGATAAAACTGTTTCTATAATTATAGCTTTTCGTTCTTTTGCACTCATTCGAGTTTTATTTTTTTGCATAAAAAGCCTCAAACAGCAGATTTTCTTCATTAGCTAATAAAATATGAAACCACCTCCTAACCTAATAAACAAATGCACCAAACAGTCGCTTTAATAGTATAGTTTGTTTTATGATTAGTTAGTAAGTGCTTACTTACTAATGCGGTTATTTATATATTGCAAGTAAAAACTATTCCTAAAAATATAAATTAACACCAAAAATACGTTTCTATTAACTCTAAGCATAGGAAAT
>JALSJY010000173.1 GCA_026989045.1 Hyphomicrobiales bacterium
TAGTCAGATTTGAATAATGCTATAATTTGTTGATTAACTCAAATATTTAGCCTTCCGCCAATGTCCTCTCCCCCTCGTCATTATCGGACTTGCACACTAGTGTGTTGATCCGATAATCCAGTAGCGTCAAGTCTTTGACGCATTAGAACCCCTTTGCAAGTTGAGTGATTCTTACGCTCGTTAGACAGTGAGCTACTGGGTTCCTGCTTTCGCAGGAAAGACGAGGAGGAAGAGGAGGAGGAGGAAGGGCGGCGGAGGTTTGTTTCAGCCAGATGAGCCATATTCCCAAATTTTCTCAACTCCTTCTTAACTCAACTCAAATATTATTGCGTAAAACTAATAAGTGAAAAAAATATGCCGACACGTTTACGACGACCTTCAAAAATTAAACAGCTGGGCTACACTTTACTGCTCGCTGGCTTTTTGGCTTATATGGGTTTTAGTGTGGTTTCTGGTCAATATGGCATTGAAAGTCAGGATAGGCTGAAAAATGAGCTTATTCGGCTTGAGGCAAAAAATATTCAATTGCAGATTGCAAAAGATAAACTTATCAGCCAGATTTCTTTGTTTGATCCCGAAAAACTAGACCCTGATATTTTAACCCAAAGAGCAAGGGAGCTTTTGGCAATGGTGCATAGTGATGATAGAATTGTTGATTTTTCTTCTGATGATAATTAGCTTATATTCAGTTAATAGTATAAATTAACTAAATATTAGTTAAGCAGAAAAACAGTAATAAATTGAATTGCTTAGTTAAAATTATTAAGGTGTTAATTTAACTTGGTATGGGTAGGTATATAGACTATGCTAGTAAAAATCCTCTATATTTTCTTATAAATCGGAGATTCGCCAATGGTGCGCAAAACAGCCACAAAAAAAGCCTCAAAAGCTTCTAAAAGTTCAAAACAATCCGCCCCTCAAACTAACGCACCAGAATTTTCCAAAGAAGATGACCTTTATGCTTATAAAGAAATGTTGCTTATTCGCCGCTTTGAAGAAAAAGCAGGGCAGATGTATGGCATGGGTTTAATTGGCGGTTTTTGCCATCTTTATATTGGGCAAGAAGCAGTAGTTACTGGCATTCATATGGCATCACGTGAGGGCGATCAATCGATCACTTCTTATCGTGATCATGGTCACATGTTAGTTGTTGGTATTGATCCAAAAGGCGTTATGGCGGAACTTACTGGCAGAAAGGACGGCTTATCTAAAGGTAAGGGCGGCTCGATGCACATGTTCTCTAAAGAAAAGCATTTTTATGGCGGCAATGGCATTGTCGGGGCGCAAGTCTCATTAGGCACTGGTTTAGCTTTCGCCAATAAATATCGTGGTGAAGATAATGTCGCTTTAGTTTATTTTGGTGATGGTGCAGTCAATCAGGGGCAGGTTTATGAGAGCTTTAATATGGCAAAGCTTTGGGATTTGCCCGTTGTCTATATAATTGAAAATAACCGCTATGCAATGGGAACTTCGCTAGAGCGTGGCTCGGCGCAAACACAGCTTTATAAGCGTGGTGAGAGTTTTGGCATTAAAGGCGAGCAGGTCGATGGCATGGATATTCGCTTTGTGCGAGAGGCAGCGGCAAGGGCAATCGAACATGCTAGATCTGGCAAAGGACCATATATTTTGGAAATGATGACATATCGCTATCGTGGTCATTCAATGTCTGATCCAGCAAAATATCGCTCTCGTGATGAGGTTTCAACTATGCGAGCAGAGCGTGATCCTATTGAACAAGTCAAAAAACGTATTTTAGAAAGTAATTTTGCAAGCGAGGACGATCTTAAAGCCGTTGAAAAAGAAATTAGAGCGATTGTGGTTGAGGCGGCAGATTTCGCAACAAATAGTGAAGAACCAGACCCAAGTGAATTATATACTGATGTAACTATTTTAGAAGAGCAGGAGTAACAGATATGGCTATAGAAATTTTAATGCCTGCACTTTCCCCAACTATGGAAGAAGGCACTCTTGCAAAATGGCTGGTAAAAGAAGGTGATAATGTTGCGGCAGGCGATATTATTGCTGAGATTGAAACTGATAAAGCGACAATGGAAGTTGAAGCTGTTGATGAGGGCATAGTTGGTAAGATTTTAGTGCCTGAA
>JALSJY010000174.1 GCA_026989045.1 Hyphomicrobiales bacterium
AGTTTTCCTGATGTGCCAGAAGCTATAACAGGGGGGGCTGACGAAGTTGAAGCATTTAAAAATGCACAAGAAGCGCTTGAGTTGGCACTGCTTAACCATATTGCACTTGGTGAGCCATTACCAAAAGAAACCACAAAATCTATAATCAGCGATAATAGTCACATAATTTACGTTAGTGCGCAAATTCAAGCAAAAATTGGCTTTATTTCTGCCTTTAAGCAATCTGGACTTACTCGTGTTGCTCTTGCAAAAAAACTAGGCAAAGCAGAAAATGAAATACGCCGAATGTTAGATCCATATCACGTCACAAAATTACCAGCGCTTGAAGCAGGGCTTTTGGCTTTAGGCAAACGCTTGGTAATTGGCGTTGAAGCGGCTTGAGTTGTTCATAGTTGAATTAGATATTTTTGGCACTCTCAACGACCTACTGCGTAAGCGCCTGCGCGGCACGAAGTGAATAACTCCTTGTCACTCTGAGCCGCAGGCGAAGAGTCTAAAATTCTTCACTTCGTTCAGAATGACATGTAGCATAAAAGTTTTCGCTTTCGCTCAAGGTGGCAATCTGGCACGGTCATTGCGCACCTAGATGCGCAATCCAGTAGCTCGCTGTCTAGCGAGCACAAGAACCCATGCAATCCAAACAACCTCACTCCCAAAACAATAATTTCAACGCCATAACAACGCAAACAACAACCACTAGCGGTTTGATGAATTTTGCGCCAAACCTAATTCCGCTTAATGCGCCAAGTCTTGCGCCAATTATCTGCCCTACCATCATCACAAGCGCAATTGGCCATACAACATCTCCTGCAGGAATGAACAAAGCAAGCGCTGCGATATTTGAGGTGAAATTTAGCACTTTAGCATGTGCGGTTGCCTTAAGCACACCAAAACCAAACAGGGTGACAAAACCAATTGCAAAAAATGATCCTGTTCCGGGGCCAAAAATCCCATCGTAAAAACCAATGGCAAAACCAAGCACAGGCACAAAAATTACGAAATTTAAGCGCGCCTTCTTATTTTCATCGCTTAAATTTGGGGCGAATAAAAAATATGCCGCAATTAAAATTAGCGCAATCGGCACAACCAGCATAAGGGCAGAAACATCAATTTGTTTGACTATATATGCCCCAAGAAAAGAGCCGCAAAATGTTGCAATAATAGCAGGGATAATTGTTTTAAGGTTCAAAAACCCCTTGCGCCAATATGTATAAGAGGCAACCGCTGTGCCAATGATGGATTGCATTTTATTAGTTGCCATTGCTGCAACTGGCGGCACACCAACCGATAATAAAATCGGCAAAGCAATCAATCCACCACCGCCCGCCACCGCATCAACAAAACCAGCCGCCATGCCCACAAAGGCCAGCAAAACTAATATTTCAACTTCATACATTTCTATAAGCTCGCACGAACAGCGCTGATAATCTTGCCTAAATCTACTTGCTGCTCATTAGATAATTTTGAAGCTTTTGAGATGATTAAATTAGCCTCACTTTTTAAAATCACCCCATCATCAATAATGCGCAAACCATTAGCTTTTAGGGTTGAGCCAGTTGAGGTAATATCAACAATTAAATCCGCCGCACCAGAACTTGGCGCGGCCTCTGTTGCGCCAACGCTCTGCACAATTTTATATTGCGCAATGCCATGTTCGGCCAAAAACGCCCTAGTTAGCTGAATATATTTTGTCGCAATCTTGAGCCAGCGCCCGTGCTTTTCTCTAAAGTCTGAAGCCACATCAGCCAAATCACGAATGTAAACCACATCAACCCAAGCATCAGGAATTGCAATAACAACATTGGCTTTACCAAAACCAAGCTTTGCCGCCAACTCCACTTTTTTTATACCGTTTTCTACCGCCTCATGAATGAGATCCTCACCCGTAACACCAATATCAATTGTGCCACGAATTAAACCACGCGCAATTTCCCCCGCGGGTAAAAACTGCACATTCACATTTTCAAATCCCTGCAGCGAGCCAGCATAAGAGCGTGCGCCGCCATCACGCTTAACCTGCATACCAGCTTTAGCAAAAGCCTCTCTTGAAAGTTCCTCAAGTCGCCCTTTTGAGGGAAGCGCTAAAACAAGTTTTTTCATTTTTTTGCCTCCTCTGCCCTATCAATCCAAATAGCGCAACCAGTTGCATTCATCTGTTTTTTTGCACCAAGCCTCTCAAGCAAACGATTGTACTCTCCACCTGAGGCAATGGTTTTGCTGTTAAAAATCATCTGGAAAACAATGCCAGTATAATAATCAAGCCGAGGGCTAAAACTAGCATCAAACTTAATAGAGCTAACCTGATTTTGCGCTTTTAAAAACTCAATATGTTTCGTTAATCGCTTTAGTGGTGCAAAAATATCCAAATTATATTCTTTTGCCAAAGCTTCAATTTCATGCAGACTATCACTTGCATCACCCTTAATAGCCAAATATGCACGCAAAATTTCAAGCGTCTTTGCGCTAACTGGAGTGGCCGCCAATTGTTGCTTTTCAAAATAACGATTTGCTATTTCTTCTGGGCTACGTGATCCAGTAAGAGATAGCCCATCAGCCATCATTTGATCGGTAATTTTTGTAATTAAAGCCTCGCGATTTTGCGCTTTTAAATCAGCAATAGGCGCTTGTGGTTTACCCAATCTATCCAATAATCTATTCATAGCTTTTGGCTGGCCAAAACGATGTCTTATGCGTGGCAACCAAACTTGTGGAATATCAATCACTTTAAGCAGGCTTTCAAAAACCTCTACCGAGCCAAGTAAAATATCTGGTTTAATATCATAAATTTCTAGCGCCTTTAGTGCAAAATTTAGAGTATTCTCTAAAGTTTCATCGCGATTTTTCTGCCCCAAAAATTCAATGCCCGCTTGCGTAAATTCGACTGGCCCTTGCGCCCGCTGGCGAAAAATCGAACCTAAATAACTAAATGCTCTGCCCTGCTCATCTCCCCCATCACGCAAAAAATCCATGGCAATTGGCAAGGTGAAATCAGGGCGAAGGCAATAATCTTCATCATTTGCACCATTAGTGAGCAAAAGACGGCGGCCAAATTCCTCTCCCGCTAAATCAAAAAATGGATTAGCAGGCAATAACATAGCAGGATTGCTCAACACTGCGCCTTGTGCGCTGATTAGTTCGCTAAGTCTGGCAACTCTGTCATTTACCTCATTCATTTCGCTTGTCGCTTTTCTTGCCACTTTTTTATTGCTGGCAATTCAGATATTTTTGCAACCAATTCATCACGCTTACATTCAAATTGTCCGGGGCGCTCGCTTTTCCATTGCTCATTATCTTCAATATTTTTTGACGCTTCTTTACCAACAATCAAATCTTTAATCTGCACAATGCCCTGCTCAAATTCGTCCGACCCAGCAATAATAGCGGCGGGCGAACCACGCCGATCAGCATATTGCAACTGTTTGCCAAAATTCTTTGGATTGCCCTGATACATCTCAGCCCGAATGCCAGCATTGCGTAACTCGCTAACCATTTTTTGATAATCAGCAATGCGGCTTTTATCCATAACACAAACAATAATTGGCGCAGGCATCTCTTGTGCCTCAAGCCTATCAAGATTTTTCAGCGCCGACATAAGGCGAGAAACCCCAATAGAAAAACCAGTTGCAGGAACAGCCTGCCCAGTAAAGCGCTTAATAAGCCCATCATAACGCCCACCGCCACCAACCGAGCCGAATTGCACCTTCTGACCTTTTTCGTTAGTCACATCAAAAAGAAGTTTGGCTTCATATACCATGCCTGTGTAATATTCGAGACCTCTAACGCAGGTTGTATCAATCTTAATGCGATCTTTTTCATATCCATTATCATATACTAAAGCTTGTAATTCTTCTAATTCACTTTCTCCTTCGCTAAAGGTAGAATCTTCATACATTTGAGATTCAAAAAATCCTTCAATGCCTTCCTTATCGCTAGTCTTTCTAGGCAATGCATTTGCTACCGTTGACAATACTTCATGTTGTGATTGTAAAGTATTAGCACTTAAATATTGTTCTAAATAGTTAATTTCAAGAGGACTTAACCCAGCACCCTTGGTAAAATCGCCACTCTCATCTTTGCGCCCATCACCAAGCAAAAGCTTCACGTCTGCAATGCCAAATTTATCTAACTTATCAAGCGCTCGAAGCACAGATAATTTCTGCCCTTCATCAGAAATGTGAAACGTTTGTAAAATACTATCAAGCACTTTACGATTATTCACCCGAATGACATAATCACCACGTTTAATCCCCAACGCCTCCATAGTATCAGCCATCATCATGCACATTTCAGCGTCTGCCGCCACACCGGGTGCGCCGACAATATCGGCATCGAACTGCATGAATTGACGAAACCGTCCGGGTCCGGGTTTTTCATTACGAAACACAAAGCCAGAGCGATAAGTGCGATAGGGCATAGTAATTTCATTAAAATTTTGCGCAACATGGCGAGCCAAAGGAGCGGTTAGATCATAGCGCAGGCTTAGCCATTGCTCATCTTCATCTTGCAAAGAAAACACGCCCTCGTTGGGGCGATCACTATCTGGCAGGAATTTACCCAGTGCGTCAGTATATTCCAAAAATGGTGTTTCAATTGGATCAAAGCCATAAAGCTCAAACACCTCTTGGATCTGCCCCATCATTTTATTGGTGGCTCGAATATCACTAGGTGAGCGATCATTAAAACCTCGCACCAAACGAGCTTTTACTTTATTGGGTTTTTTGTTCTTTGCCATTTTTAAAGCCTAAATTTTATCTTTGGCTTTTCCTAACCGATTGCAACCATTTGAGCAAGCATGCTTTAGCTCATCTTTGCGAGGAGCGAGAGCGACAAAGCAATCCAGAATTCTAAGGGCGCACAAATTCCGCCCTTGCTAACTCAATTTTCTCACGACAAAAACACCCCTCAACATGATCATTAACCAAACCCATCGCCTGCATAAAAGCATAAGCAGTGGTGGGGCCAAAAAATTTCCAGCCGCGTTTTTTTAAATCTTTTGCCAATTCAATTGAATTTTCAGTTTTCGCCATTGTTTTTAAAACTTCCCAGCTTAATTCATCTGGTCGCTCATTTGGCTTTGGCTCAAAGCGCCAAAAATATTTCGCCAATGTGCCGAACTCATCAACTAGCTCAAGTGCAATTTTTGCATTATTTATAGTAGCTTCAATCTTACCTCGATGGCGCACAATGCCCTTATCTTGCAAAAGCCGCTCCACATCACTTTCATCAAATTTAGCTAATCTTACAAAATCAAAACCCAAAAAAGCTTCCCGAAAATTCTCACGCTTTCTTAAAATTGTTAGCCAAGAAAGACCCGATTGAAAACCCTCAAGACAGGCCTTTTCAAACAACCGCCTATCATCAACAACAGGCCAACCCCACTCGCTATCATGATAGGCCTCATATTGATCGTCACCATTTCCCCATGGACATCTTTGCATAATATTCCCCCTGTTTACTTTGTCTCAACTATATTTGAGAGTGAATTTTTTACCATTTTGATTCACGCAATCTTGTTCATTTTTATCTAAACATATCATGAATTAGTTGTGAGGTCTGCCCTCATTTATTTTGACAAAAATGTAAAAGAGTATTGTCATGTTGAAATTTTCTTGCGCCCAAAAGAGTGCTTTTGGTCTATTTTTAAGCCTTTGCAGCGCCCTTTCATTTGGATTAAGCGCAAGTGCTAGCAATAATAATTATATTTATCCCCCTCCAGCTGGCATGAGTGTAAGCAAATCAATAAGTAATAATCTTACTCTTCATCAAAAAAACAATGTCCCAGCAAGATATATCCGCCAAGTTGTGCCATATAAAACCAGCCAACCAGTTGGCACAATAATTGTAAACACAGCACAAAAACATCTCTATCTAGTGTTAAAAAATGGCTATGCTATGCGCTATGGCATTGGCGTTGGGCGCATAGGATTTACTTGGAGCGGCACACATAGGTTAACCGCAAAAAGAAAATGGCCCGGCTGGACACCACCTGCTGAAATGCGCATTCGCCAGCCTGAATTACCAAGATATATGAAAGGCGGCATAGACAACCCACTTGGTGCAAGAGCGCTCTATATCGGCTCAACCCTATATCGCCTGCACGGAACAACCGAGCCATGGAGCATAGGAAAAAGCGTTTCTTCTGGCTGCATTCGCTTAACTAACCAAGATGTTATTGATCTATATAATCGCGCAAAAATTGGTGCAAAAATTGTGGTATTATAAGGCTATTAGACTTTATGCTAAGGTTATTTAACCTCTAAAAAGTTTTAAAAAGCCTTAGCTAAATAGGTCTGATGTTTTGCGCCAAATCGCAATACCAAAGATTATTGTTCTGGCAATGAAGAAAACATGCATTGCCGCCCACAGCCCGTTTAAGCCAAAGAAATGCTGCAATATTATTGCTGAAATAAGATAGATTATTGCTGCACTGACCATGCCATTTCTTATTATTGTGCCTAATGTTGCCCCCTGCATTACCCCATCAAGCACAAATGCCCCCACGCCTGTAAACGAGGTTAGAGCCGCAATTATTAGATATTTTTTTGCCTGAATACGAATAGCCTCATTGGTTGACATAAAGTCAATTAAAATACCCCCCACTAATAACCAAAATATAAATAGAGTAAAGCCAATTGCTAAGCCCCAAATCATGGTTAGCTTTATGGAAGTAATAAAGGCTTTTTTATTATTTGCGCCAATTGCTTTGCCGCATAATGCTTCGGCGGCTTGTGCTTGGCCATCTAAAAAATAGGCAGTAATTAACAAGAAGTATAACAATAATTCATTGGCAGATAATGTAACATCACCCATGCGAGAAACCATTGCGGTAAACCAAGCAAAGGTAAAATTTAACACCGCAGAGCGTATCATTAGATCACGACTTAAAGACAATAACCTCTTAATTGCTGACATATCAAAAAGCTGATTTTTACTGATAAGTTTTTTGATTTTCTGCCAACCACCAAAATGATTTAATACTAAAATAAGCCCAACAATTGTTGAAACTAACTGGCCAATTAAAGTTGCAATAGCGACACCCATTACCCCCATATCAAAAACATAAACCAGCGTAATAGAGAGGGCTATATTCACCCCATGAATTATCAATTGAAGTAGCATGCCAGTGGTTGCGGCAGCACGACCATAAAACCAGCCTAAAAGCGCAAAATTTATCAAAACAAATGGTGCTGAAAAAATACGGATATTAAAATATGTCGAATAAGCTTCATAGGCATTTTCACTAGGAGATAATAAAATAGCCGCCAAATACTCTATTGGCTTCATCAAAATAATCATCAAAATACCAAGCGCCAAAGCTAACATTGCGGCGCGAATAAAATGGCTAAGGCCATCATCTTTATCACGCGCGCCAATAGCTTGAGCGGTTAGGCCTGCCGTGCCAAGGCGAAGAAAAAATGCTAAAGAAATAAAAACTGAAAAAGCCAAACCACCAAGCACTACGCCCGCCAACAGACCCGCATCACCTAAACGCCCAATAACGGTTAAATCTACCAGCCCAGCCAATGGTTCGGTAATGAAAGCAATGGTAGCTGGCAGGGCAATTGCCCATACATGCTTGTGCCTCACCTGCATTGAATGAGAGGCTTTACTCATTCAGGCTTAACTATTTTTAAACCAGCTGGAATTTGACAAAGGGGCATAATTTCTATTGAGTTTACGTTGATATTTGCAGGGCGTGTTGCCAGCCAATAAACTGTCTCGGCAATATCTTTTGGCAGGATTGGCTCTAAACCTTCATAAAGTTTTTCATTGGCTTCATCATCGCCATAAGTGCGAACTTTAGTAAATTCAGACTTGGCCATTCCAGGTGCTAACTCAGTTACCCTTATATCAGAGCCTTCAAGATCAGTGCGTAAATTTGCAGAAAATTGACTAACAAATGCCTTTGTTGCGCCATAACAATTGCCACCCTTATAAGCATAATGTGCTGCAGTTGAGCCAATATTGATAATACATGCGCCACGCCCTGCTTGTTTTAAAAGAGGTATCATTTCTTGTGTAGTGTTAATTAGACCCATGATATTTGTCTCAACCATAGTGCGCCAGTCTTGAAGTTTAATATCTGGAATTGGCTTAACCCCAAGTGCCAAACCACCATTATTTAACAAGCAATCAACAGGCTTAAAGTCCTGGGGTAGGTTTTTAATAACCTCTACAATAGAAGCATGATCAGTTAAATCTATTTTTGCGATATGCACCTGCCCTTTTGGCAAATCATTACGCAAGTTTTCTAGCCGCTCTAAGCGCCGCCCCGTAGCTATTATTTTCCAACCCTGTTTTGCAAAAAGTCGTGCGCTAGCTTCACCAAAACCAGAAGTAGCACCTGTTATAAAAATAATTTTCTGTTTCATAATGATTTTTCCAAAAATAAATTAGACGAATATTCTAGCAATAAGAATTGCAATTAACAACAAACACACAAGCCATGTCATTGAGGCTCTTAGGCGAGCGTAAAACTCTGGTATTCCAGATGAAAAAACGTCCCATGCACCTTGCAATGCAAAACCAATGGTTAAAACTATTAAGCCAAAGCTATAGGGCATAAGCAAAATAAAAAACCCAGCCGCAGAGCCAAGCATTCCAACTATAAAGGTAAGATCAGAGCCAGCCCCGCCCTGCAAACGTATGCCCCAGCGCACTCCGCCAAGAAACGATAATATCAACACCCCAAAACCAATTACAGCAGGCTCAAATACAGCTTTGTCAATTGGCAACCAATGTGGGAAAATTGTAACCGCCAAAGCAGCAATGAATGGCAACAGTCCAAAAATCGCAGCTAAGGTAACAATACGTGACCAAAATGGGGGAATATGCGACATGTTTTTCACTCCATATTGAGAATGTTAAAATTATTAAAATTCAAAATCTCATGAAATTCAAAGCAAGAATCAAAAACTTAAAAATCCATAATTTTATAGAATCACCTTCTAAATGCTACTCCACCAAGCCAGCCTGTGAATAGTGCTAAAATTACAGCAAAAACACCATATAAGAGTGGTGACTGTTTTGCAAAATTTCCTAAAAATCTTTCAAAGCCAGTTTTACGTATAAAAAACCCTTGAGCCTTTTGTGAAATTACTTCACCATCTTTAAGCAAATATGTCTGCACTAAATAGCTACCCACAGGAACATTTGCAGGCAATTCAAGCCTACCTGAATAAAAACTATTTGAATGAAAATCAATAGCATTTTCATTAATGCCAAAATAGCCCTCTTCTTTCATTAGGCGCACAAGTTCTTTATCAAACCTATTATCTTTATTCGCATTTTTAGAAAATTTCTGTGGCTGATGTTTTGGCAATAAAGAATATTCTTCTAAAACTTCTGGCGTAGTAATATCATCAAGAGAAGCATCTGAAAGCACCCAATAATATGACGGAAACTTCTCATAAACCTGACTGTTAGAGTTAAGCCAAATAATAAATTTATTAGATTTTTCTCGCACTACCCGATCAATAGAAGGGCCAGTAATTACCATTATTATATTAAACGTCCCCTCAATAACCTTTTCTCGCTCACCAATTTCTGGCTCAATATTGCCAAAAAATGAAATTGTTTCACCAGCAAAGCTACTATCAATTGATATTTGCTTATCTGAGAGGGCATTTACCAATCGTTGAGAAAAGCCAGCATTATTAAATGCTAAAAGAAAAACAGCTGAGAAGAAAAATATTGAAAATCTTTTCATCCAATTTATCCTCATTGCGCCAATCCTTGAATACCAAGAACAGCAGTTGAGAATAAGTCAGCCGGTTCTAGCAATAAAACAAGAGCAAATCTTATAGCAACCCCAAGCACTAACAATGCCAATAGGGCTCGCAACTGTTCACCACGCAAATATTTGCCAGCAGATGCGCCAAATTGCGCACCAATTACACCGCCTACCATTAGGCAAAATGCCAATAAAATATCCACACTTTGTGAGTTAACCGAGTGTAAAATAGTTGCCGCGGCCATTATAGCGATGACTTGAACTAATGATGTGCCAATTACAAGATTTCCTGGAACACGTAAAATATACACCAAAGCTGGCACAAGAATAAAACCACCGCCAATGCCAAGCAAAGCACCTAAAAAACCAATTGATGCACCAATGAATAACACAGGTAATACCGATATATATAATTTTGAGCGCTTAAATCTTATACGAAGTGGAAGGCCATGCACCCAATTATGCTGACCAGGTAATTTTGCTGGTCTAACCACCCCTCTACGGCTTCGCAAAATAGCACGAATAGATTCAATTATCATCGCCACACCAATAAATCCCAAAAACACAAGATAACCAAGCGAAATTACTAATTCTAAATGTCCAGCAGCTCTTAAGGCAGAAAATGCTGCCACTCCAAGAAATGCACCAATAATTCCAGAAAGAACCAGATAAAGTGCTAAATGAAAATCTATCCCCCCGCGCCTAAAATAGCTTAAAGCACCAGAAGTTGATGCAGCGGCCACTTGCCCCGAAACTGAGGCAACGGCAACTGGAGCTGGAATGCCAGAAAAAATCAATAATGGGGTGAGTAAAAACCCTCCGCCAATACCAAATAAGCCAGATAAAAAACCAACCGCACCACCTATTCCCACAAGGAAAAAGAGATTAAGCGATAGCTCAGCGATAGGAAGATATATCTGCACGTTTATGACCTGTTTCGTGACTTGTTATTGGCGGTAAATAAGTTGCTTATAATATGGATAGTTGTGTAAGGGCATAAAGGTCAATGGCTCTAAAAGTTTTAAGCCATTTATTTTCAAATATTCTTAAACAGGCTGAGAGCCAAGCACAGCAAGTAAACGAGGGTTAACTTTACCAAAAGGTTGCATGCCTGTTTCTTTTTCAAATTCTTTAATAGCTTGTGCAGTTCTTGGCCCCATCATTCCATCTGGCGTTCCAACATCAAAACCAAGCGCTAACAAAACAGATTGAACCTTTTCAACCACTTGCTTATTGGCAATCTCCTTACCTGGATCAAAGTTATTTGACCAAGTGCCAATAGGAGCAAAATTAGCAGAAATATTCATTTTTTCACTTTGCCAATTAGCTACTTTTTTCTGCAAAGCACTAACTGTTACACTATCAAGTGAACGAGCAATATCTCTTTGTGCCTTAGCTGCATCTTTATCCCCATTTCTAGCGGCAATTGAAAACCAAACATAAGCAGTTTCTAAATCTTGCGTTGTGCCAAGCCCACGCGCATAAAGCATACCAAGATTAAACTGACTATCTGTTAGATTGTTTTTTGCAGCGCGCTCAAACCACTCAAGCGCTGAAGAAAAATCCTGCTCCCCCATTTCAGTGCCAGCATAAAGAGAGGCAAGATTATGCATTGCCATTCTATTGCCAGCCTCTGCTGCCCGTTGATACCATAGCCTTGCTAATTCAAGGTTTTTCTCAACGCCCTGACCATTTTCATAAAGGCCACCAAGTCTGTAACCAGCTGGGGCAAAACCCTGTGCAGCTGATCTCTCATACCAAATTGCAGCAGATTCAAAATCTTGCTCTAATGCTTTACCCTCACCGTAGATTGCAGCAACTTCAAACTGCGCACGAGCATTACCTTTTGCCGCGGCCTCTCTTAATTCATCAGGGCCAACAGCAATTTTTGGCATTTCAAGCTGCACTGAATCAACAGTTGAAATTTTGGCATTAGAAATAGAGCCCGTGCTTATATCATCAGCTAGCTGGCTTGCTTGAGAGAAATCAATTAACCTTGGCATTTCTTGTTTAACTACAACCGCACCATCTGCATTTCGAGCAATAGAGCCAGTTGCTAACGCATCGGTATTTATACTTTCTGTCTGTTTTGGAATAGGGTTTAAATTAACAATAGGGCTTAATTCTACTGGTGCGCTATCAAGAGGGGCAATAGTTTCTCGCACAGAATCATCGGCTGGTGCAATTTCAACAAGGGTTTGCTGATCACTTTGTGGCTGATTCACAGTTGTGCTTTTTTCTAGCAGACTTGTAACAGGTTGATTATTTGTGCGCCCAATAATTAGATTTAAAGCAAGTATTATAAATATTATAAGAGCAACAAAGATTATTCCTAGTTTTTTATAACGATTAAATACGCCCGCAAACCCTAAAAGATTTTTTGGTTTATTTTGTAAATTCTGAGTTTCTTCTTTTAACTTATTTTGAGCTTTAGCTTGTTTTTGCGATTGCTTTAGCGCCTTTTTCATCGCCTTTTTATCGGCTTTGCTTGGCTCATCCGCATTAGACTTAACATTCTGCTCTTGGCTAGTATTATTGCCAGTTGAGTGGTTTTGAAAGCGAGTAAAAGCTCTTGCTATAAGAGATTGTGACTCAATAGCTGTTTGCTCCATATTTTGACGGTTTGCTGCCCTGCGCGCAGCCTCAATAAAAGTATTTCTACTTGATTGAGCCTTTGCTTCACTCTCTAACCTATTTGGCTCATCTATAAATCCGCTCTCTGACACCAGATTATTTTGTGACTTCTCCACAGATATATTATCAAATGCAGCTTGGGCATTTGGCGCAAAATCGGACAATGGCATTGCAGGGCGTTCTACATCTGCTGGATTAAAATTGTTGTTTTCATTTGCTTCAGATTTCTTTTTGTCAACAGAATATCCAGCATCTGAAACTGAATTATTTACTGACTTAACCTGCAAAGTAATTTTGCTAGGCTGATGGGTATCTTGTAGTTTAGCCTGTACCTGACCTTCATCTTGCGAAATGTCAGAGGGGCGCATAGAAAATTTTCTTGCACGTTCGTTATTATGACGCTCGGCAAGCTCTTCTAATGCAGCATTAACATTTACTTCTTTTCTATGTGGCTCCGCTTGAACTTCATCAAAACCTTGCTCAACCTCATCTAAAAACACATGTGGTGGCTGTTCATCTGCAATTTGCTCAAGCTCTTGCAACTTAGGCTCTTGCAACTCACCGCCTATAGTTTCTTGAGAACCAACTTTACCTTTCTCAAAAGACTTTTTTAGCTGTAAAAGTTTTTCATCTAATTCATCACTTTTACTAACTATCTGTCTTGGATTTTCATTATGTTCAACTTTTATATGTGTAGCTGCCACATGCGCATCAGCTATATTTTTCTCACCCTCTAATCCACTTTGACTTGTTTGATTATGTTGAGGGATATTATTTCCATCTGCATCAGCATTACTATTATTTGCAATATATTGCCCAAGCTCTTCAATTCGTGTTTGAAGACTAAAAAAGCGCGGCTCTATTGTATCTTTTATCATCTCTCTTAGATTGATAAAATCAGTGCTTACATCGCCAATATTTAAATCAGTATTTTCTATTTGTGCCAATCTATCATTAAGCATATCAACACGATTGATAAGATCAGAGTCATCATTCTTTGTTTGCCCAGCATCAATTTTTTGTGAAATTATAGCCGTTTCAGAGCTTACTGCCCCTATCTCTTGAAATAGTCTCTCTATATCATTTTGGGTAAGAGAAGGCGAGTGTTCCATTTGATCCAAACGCTCAAAAATATTTCCAATAGAAAGTGAAATGGAATTTAAACCATTCTCATAGGTCTCATTATATCTCTTTAGGTTTTCTTCAATTGCTTTGCTGTCATTTGCATCTAAACTTTGAGTTTGCAACTCACTGAGTTGGTTGATATTTTGGGCTAAAATATCAATGCGTCTTGAGATATTTTCAAAATCCTCGCCAAAATCTTTTGCGCTACTATTTGTTAACTCTTGCGCTAATTTCTTTTGAGATTGTGAGGCTTGCGTCTGCAATTCTCCTAATTGCTCAACATTATTAGCAAGAGCTATCATATTATTTGAGATATCTGAATAATCACTCGAGCTGTTATAGCTCTCATTTATGAGGTTCGCAATATTATCAATTTGAGCCTCAAGCCGTTTAACCTGTCCACTCTCTCCAACAGCACCAGATAAAAGCTCCACCACATGAGTTAACTGAGCTATTTGCTCAATTATTTTCCCTAGATCACTTCCAGTTAAATTATTATCAATATTATTTGTAAATTGCCCTAAACTACTCACACCAGAACTATTTAATTTAGAATTGTCTGGTTTATTATGCAGCTTATTTTCAAAGCGCTCTAATCTGCTAGATATACTATGAACTGCTGATGTCAGACTTTCCTTATTTTGAAAGTCATTATCATAATTCACTTGACTATGCTGCTGATTATTTCTTGCGCGCGGCTCTTGTATAACAGGCTCGCTTATCCGCTCTCTTTTCAC
>JALSJY010000175.1 GCA_026989045.1 Hyphomicrobiales bacterium
TCCACCAGTTTAGGGAGTGGTGGCATGGGCACAAAATTAACAGCGGCAAAACGTGCTGCGCATTCTGGCTGTGCCACAGTAATTGCATCTGGCAGAGAAGAAAAGGTATTGCAACGCTTAGCCCAAGGCGAAGAAATTGGTACGCTTTTAAAGCCCGAGCGCACACAAATCACGGCACGCAAACAATGGATTGCAGGGCAAGTTCAGGTGTGTGGCGTACTCTACTTAGATCAAGGTGCAAGCCTAGCCATCCAAAAAAATGGCACAAGCTTACTGCCTGTTGGCATTGAAAAATCGGAAGGGAAATTTGACCGTGGAGATGTTGTAGATTGCAAAAATACCAATGGCGAAGTCATCGCACGCGGTGTTGTCAACTATTCTCACAACGAAGTTTGCCAACTCTATAAAACACCCAGTAAACAAATCAGCAATATTTTAGGCTATATGGGTGAAGCTGAAATTATCCATCGCGATAACTTAGTCGTACTTTAAGTGTTGTTTTATAATTAGTGTTAGAGACAGCGATGAACATTTGGATTATTGGTTGTGGCGATATTGGGCGACGTGTTTCTTCCCTTTATGAAAAACATGAACATCAAGTTATTCATGGGATCGTTCGAAGTGAAATATCAAAGCTTGCTTGCGAACAAGCAGATATAAAAGCTATTAGAATCAACCTTGATAAGCCTTATCATCTTCCCAAAGAGCAGTTAAAAAATGCCAATATCTTTTACTTTGCTCCACCACCTTCAACAGGGAAAACTGATCCACGCCTAGAATCATTTTTAAGCTGGGTAGAAGCTCAGCCAAACCGCATCATACTCATAAGCACCACAGGTGTTTATGGTGATAGCCAAGGCGAGTGGATCGATGAAAACACCCCACCAAAACCCGAAGCAGACCGCGCACATCGTCGCTTATCTGCAGAGCAGTCACTCCAAAGTTGGGCTAAAAAGCATAATAAAGAATATATGATTTTGCGTGTACCCGGGATTTACGCAGAAGATCGTTTACCGCTATCCCGTCTAAAAAGAGGGCTTGCAGTGGTTAATGAAAATGAGGCAGGCTGGACAAATCGCATCCATGCAGACGACTTAGCTCAAGCTTGTAAAGCCGCGATGCATTCCGAGCAGAGCAATCAAATCATTAATATTACCGATGGCAACCCAAGCTCAATGACTGATTATTTTAATCAAGTTGCTGATTATGCGAAACTACCTCGCCCACCACATATATCAATGGCAGAGGCAGAAGTCACTTTGAGTGAGGGCATGATTTCATATTTAAAAGAATCTCGTCGCATAAGAAATGAAAAAATGCACAATATCTTAGCAATCACTTTAAAATATCCTACTTTAGAGTCCGCTTTCAAGACCCAAAGCTAATCTAGCGCTTCAATCGCTTTTATACATCAAAGCGTTCTAAATATTTAATTAGACCTATCGTTGCAATACGCCTATATTCACCCTCCCCAGTAGTATTTTTACTCATAGGGAATTTTATAAAATTATCATAAATAACAAAGGAGAAAAATTATGTCTCTAGCAGGATCAAAAACTGAGCAAAACTTAAAAGATGCATTTGCAGGTGAATCACAAGCAAACCGTCGCTACCTATACTTTGCAGCAAAAGCTGACGTAGAAGGATACAACGACGTTGCATCTGTATTCCGTTCAACAGCAGAAGGCGAAACTGGCCATGCTCATGGACACCTAGAGTATTTAGAAGAGACTGGTGATCCAGCAACAGGTTTACCAATTGGCGCAACCTCTGATAACTTAAAATCAGCTATCGCTGGTGAAACGCATGAGTACACAGATATGTACCCAGGTATGACTAAAGCAGCTCGTGAAGAAGGATTTGATGAGATTGCTGATTGGTTTGAAACATTAGGAAAAGCGGAGCGTTCACACGCAAATCGTTTCCAAAAGGCTCTAGACAATCTAGACGACTAAATCATTCCTGACTAATATTTTTATTGGTCAAAATGATTTCCTCCCTTCTCGCTCTTTAATAAAAGAGAGAGAAGGGAACAATTTCTAAAAGGTTGAAAAATATGGCATCACGTGAAGGTAATTTAG
>JALSJY010000176.1 GCA_026989045.1 Hyphomicrobiales bacterium
ATCGTCAGCGGTAGCAACTTAAGACAACCAAGCGCTTATCGTCAAAAATAGCTTATTTGTCGGTGACATAAGTTATTGATGTTTACTCGATAAACGGTAGCTTTGATCAGCACGGTAGGTTGGATAAGCCATAGCGCCATCCGACATGCTCATGCCTGTTAATATCAATTATTAGATGGCGTAAGCTTATCCAATCTACTGAGCTTGCAAAATAGAAGATATGCCACATTCGTGATACAATAATGCCACGTTGATTTTCAAGAGGACTAAACAATGCAAACAGCAGAATTATCTGTAGGAAAGCAAGGGCGTATTGTTATCCCTGCTGCTTTACGTCATCAATTGGCATTAGAATCAGGTGCGCAGCTTGTTGCGTGGGTTGAGGATGGGCGGCTTATTATGGAATCTAAAGATCAGCTTTGGCAATCAGTGCATAGTGCCTGTGATAATGTATCGGCAGATACTGATTTAGCGCAAGAGTTAATTAATGAGCGTAGGGTTGAGGCAGAAAGAGAAAGTTGAGGCGCAAAAGATGAAGAAAAAAATAGTCGTCGATGCCTCCGCGCTACTTGCTGCAATACATAATGAAAAAGGCGGGGATTTTGTAAAAAATCGTATTGATCATTGTGTTATCTCAACAGTTAACTGGTCAGAAGTATTGCAAAAATTAGAAAGAGCTGATGCAAATGTATCAAAAATTGAGAAAGGGTTAAAAGCTTTAGGTTTAAGCATTGTTGATTTTACGGAAGACGATGCAAAAAATTGTGCAAGCCTTTGGTTGCCTTCTAAGAAGTTGGGATTATCATTAGCAGACAGGGCTTGTTTGGCTACAGGGTTACGCTTAAAGGGTGATGTCATTACCGCAGACCGAGTGTGGAATGATCTTGATATTATCCTTGAAATACACCTGATTCGTTAAAAAATTTATAAAAGACTCAACCCCCAAGCCAATTCTCAACCGTCAACCCATCCACCCGCAAAAACTCTTTTTCATTCGCTGTCACCAGTGTTAAACCAAGTGACAAGGCATGAGCAGCGATTAGCATATCATTGGGTCCTATAGGTGTTCCTGCTTTTTCCAGGCTTGCTCTTAGTTTTGCGTAGCGGGTATCTGCTGGTGTTTGGTAGGGCAATATTTCAATGGCTGAGAGTATTGCGTCTACCTGTTGGTGTAGCGTTTTTGATTGGCGCTTTTCTACGCCAAAGTTGATTTCTGATGCGACTATGATGCTGGTGCAGATTTTATCGTCGCCGATGGTAATAATTTTATTGGCAACTGTGCCTTGTGGATTTTTGATGAGTTCGGAAATGATATTGGTATCGAGCAGGTAGCGGTACTTTTTAGTCATAGATCAATCGGGTCTAAGGGTAGTAAGCTATCATCAATACTATCTGTAAAGTCGTGTAGGTTTTTATCTAAAGGTTTGAGTGTTGCTAAGACCTCACTTAGTCCTTTTTTTCGTATGGGTTCAATAATTAGCTTATCGCCTTCTTTGCGAATGGTGGCTTCTTTGCCTTCTAGTTCAAACTCACGCGGAATTCTAATCGCTTGATTGCGACCATTTCTAAATAAACTTACGTGGCGTTCTGTTTGCATAGTCTTTGTTTGGTGTATGGTTTTTTATCATATGTCAAAGCATATGCCAGATGTAATATTTAGTCAATAGGGTTGGTGTGTTTTGATGATTTGAAAGCACACCCCCCTAGTTTTACATGATAAATTCAAACGATATTTTCGGCTTCATTCTCCCTTTAACTCTACCCCACCATTAAAAGAACAATGCAGGGCTAACCCCAAAGCGTTTACTTAATGCTTCTATATGATTACGGGTTAAGTTTCGTTTGCGGTTGATGACTTTTGAGACTAGCGTATTTGAGCCAATTTCAGGTACATCAGCAATACCTAGCCCGTGTTGTTGCATGAGTAACTTTAAGGTGTCGATGTCATCGAGTGCTTGGATGCGTTGGTTAAACTCGCTGAACTCTTCGGCGTGATTCTCCCAGCGCTCAATCGAGGCGGAGAGTATTTCAATCAAAGGGCGCTGTTTATCGTAGTCT
>JALSJY010000177.1 GCA_026989045.1 Hyphomicrobiales bacterium
GTTGGTCGCCCATTTTTTGCCCCCACCGTTGCTTTTTTTCTTACGAGAGAATTTACGAAACTTACCAGCGCCACCCTTGCTTGAACCACCCTTGGCATTTGCGGTTTTTTCACAATGAAATTCATGGTTTTCATTAACTGGCACATCTTGGCGAATGACACGTTCAATCGAGCGAAGGAAATTTCTATCTGCCATATCACAAAATGAAATTGCAACACCCAAAGCGCCAGCACGACCCGTGCGCCCAATACGATGCACATAACTATCTGGCTCGTTTGGTAATTCATAATTGATAACATGGGTAATATTATCAACGTCAATTCCACGAGCCGCAACATCAGTTGCTACCAACACACGAATTTTACCCTCACTGAAATTTTTCAAGGCTCTCTCGCGCACTCTTTGTGGTTTGTCACCATGAATAACCGCTGCACGAACATTGCTTTGAATAAGAGATTTAATTACCTTATCAGCGCACATTTTTGTTCTGGTAAAAAGCAAAACTCGCTTTTTTGTCTCATCAGCAAGCAACTCATCAAGCAAATCCATCTTCTTGTCTTTTGCAACAAAAAGCACTTGTTGTTCAATATTTTTAGAAGTAGTTGCAGTTTTTGCAACTTCAATTCTAACAGGGTTATTTAGCAAACTATCAATCAAGCCCTTTAGCGATTTTGGCATTGTAGCTGAAAATAGCACTGTTTGACGTTCTTTTGGCATTGCATTTGAGATAAGTTTAATATCATCAATAAAGCCCATATCAAGCATGCGATCTGCTTCATCAAGAATGAAGGTTTCAATATTGTCTAATTCAACATGACCCTGCCGCCTCAAATCAAGCAAGCGACCAGGGGTTGCAACCAAAATATGCACGCCTTTATTTAAGTTTTGAATTTGTGGACGAATAGCCGAGCCACCAAAAACAACCGCCGTGCGAAGATGTAAATTTGCACCATAAGTTTTAATGCTCTTGCCAATCTGCACCGCAAGCTCACGTGTTGGTGCTAAAATAAGCGCACGTGGTTTTTTGCTTTTAGCCTTGATGTTAACTAGCGAAAGGCGATGCAATAGCGGCAAAGAAAAAGCCGCCGTTTTGCCTGTGCCAGTTTGGGCAACACCCAAAACATCATTGCCATCAATAAGCGCAGGAATTGCTTGCATCTGCACAGGGGTTGCTTTTTCGTACCCCTCATCAATAATAGTCTTAAGAATAGGTGCAGCCAAATTTAGGTCATTAAAATTAGTCATATAATATTTCTCTTTTTCAAAAATGTTACTCCTTTCACCAAAGTGAAAGAAAAATATGCACACACAAAAACTCCATGCTTAAAATAAGCTAGGAGCTTTTTTGCGAGCGTTGAGGCTTATATATTTAAGCCAAACGAAACGCCCAAAACATTAAAAGGAAATCTTAACTGCCGCCCGATAAAGGACTTACAAGCAAAACTGCTATAATAGGTGCATCGTTGGCGCTAATAATGCCTTTTAATAAAAAAAGTCAAGCAGTTTTATTTTACAGCTTTATTTAGGGTTAGCGCTAATTTATAAATATAATAGAATAGGTGCAAATCAAAATAGAGAAAAACAATGACCAGTAAAAATCTCATTCTTGCAATCGATCAAGGCACTACTTCTTCTCGTGCTATTATTTTTGATAAAAATCAAAAAATCACTGGGGTTGGCCAGCTTGAATTTAAGCAATATTTTCCTAAATCTGGCTGGGTGGAGCATGATGCAAATGAAATTTGGCAAAGCGTTGTAAAGGTCTGCAAACTAGCAATAAAAAAAGCTAATACAAACGCCAAGGACATTGCCGCTATTGGCATTACCAACCAAAGAGAAACCAGCATTTTATGGGATAGAAAAACTGGCGAGCCAATTCACCATGCAATAGTTTGGCAAGACAGGCGAAGCGCTAATATTTGCGAAGAATTAAAAGCCAAAGGGTATGAGCCAATATTCACTAAAAAAACTGGCCTGCTGCTTGATCCATATTTTTCGGGAACAAAAATTGCTTGGCTGCTTAAGAAT
>JALSJY010000178.1 GCA_026989045.1 Hyphomicrobiales bacterium
TGCTTGTTTTGAAATTATGTTCTTATCTTTTATGTAAAAAATTTTGCCACTTTGCGGTATATTCCCCAACAAGATATTACAACCTACCCAACCAGCTCTTTTAGCTGTTTTTGATAAGGCTTTTCTTTTTTCTATTATTTGAGGAACAAAGAAATAATTTGGCACAACCATAAAATTTGTAATTTGATAATGCGCTTTTTCATAGTTCATAAAGAAAAAATGCGGACTATTTGAGCTGGATAGCCTTTTTATCATTTCACTATAAGCCCCTGCATTCACCTTTTTTCCAAGCGAGTCTCCTTTGCTTTTCAACTCAAATTCTTCATTGCAATTAGCGCAATAGAAATCTGCAACGGGGCGGTTATTCTCAAATTCAAAAAGCTTATTGGCGCAATTAGAGCAAAATATTTGCTTCTCAACCCAATTTTCAGACATGATTCTGATTTTTTGTGAGTTGCTTTTATATTGAAGAGCTAATTTTGGGTCTAAATATGTTTGCATATTGGCTGGTTTTAATTCCCTTTATCAACGCTTTCTTCTGGTAATTTATTTAATGTTTTAACTGCGTCACCTAGGAATAATCTAACCTTATTTTTTGAAAAATGTGCTTTCAATGTATTTTCCCTTATGAGGTTGGCTGGTAAAATATTTTGCTAGAATCAAATATTCTCAAATTTTATTTTCTAAAGAAATATGATACATTACTAATTTGCTAGCTGGCAAGCATCGAATTGGAAATGTATAGGTTCACGTGCTTATTCAAAAAACCAGCTTTATTTATTACTCACCCCTATTCTCATGCCGCCTTTCAAGCGCAGCAATCACTCCACGAAAAGTTCGCACTTCTTGTGCGTTAAACTTTGCTCTATTTAGCATGTTGCGAATGTTTGTTACCATTGAGGGGCGTTTTTCTTTTACGGTGAAAAACCCTGCATTATCTAGTGCATTTTCTAAATGAGTAAACATGCCAATAGTTTCGCCCTTGCTTGCCGCCTGCCCTGCTATTTCATCAAATGGTAGTTTTTTTCCTTCCTCGCTCGCCCGCTTAAATTCATAAGCCAAAACCAACACCGCTTGCGCAATATTTAGCGAGGCAAAGGCTGGCTCAACTGGCAGGGTGACTATTGCATCACAAAGCGCCACTTCTTTATTGTTCAACCCCCAGCGCTCACGCCCAAATAACAAGCCAGCCTTCGCCCCACTTCCTATATGCGAACTTAGCAACCCCGCCGCCTCATCAGGGCCAATTACTTGCTTAAACATATCACGCTTACGAGCCGTGGTTGCATAAATTAGCGAAAGATCAGCAACCGCCTCTTCAATCGTTGCAAACACCTGCACCTTATCTATCACATGATCGGCCTTTGCCGCCGCACTTCTTGCCTTATCACTTGGCCAGCCCTCTCGTGGATTGACTAGGCGCAAATCCCAAAGACCAAAATTTGCCATAGCTCGTGCTGCTGTGCCAATATTTTCACCTAATTGCGGCTCGCATAAAATTATTGCAGGGCTTGACGCATAATTTATTTTTTGAGTTTTGTCAGTTCCAGCCATTTTTTCTCCAATTGTTAGCCTTGCTACTAACCCAGCACAAAAAACCTTGCAAGAGTAAAAAACCTTGCAAGAGTAAGTCCAATCCTCTGTCATATTGAGTTCCTCACTGTCACATTGAGCGAAGCGAAACATCTTATTTTAGAGCATGATGATTGCTTATTTGTTTTGCAACTCGAAATGTCGAACCTATCAAAACCCCTCATGTTAAATGCCTAACCCACCCTCCACCGTCTTTGCGAGGAGGCGTAGCCGACGTGGCAATCCAGAGCTTATAGTCACTGCACAATGTCTACTAGATTGCTTCAAAGCTAAAGCTTTTCGCAATGACGTGGGAGGGTTGTTTTTCGCCCTGAGGTAAAGCCAAATATTCACGCAATGTCATGCTGAGCAAAGCGAAGCATCTTAAGATTCCATCATATAAGATTCTTCACTTGCGTTCAGAATGACATTAAAGTCCTTGGCTTGCGCTCA
>JALSJY010000179.1 GCA_026989045.1 Hyphomicrobiales bacterium
TTTATACCCACGGCTGATTTTCAGCCAATTTATCCTCAAAAGAGCTAATATTGCCTTCAGTCTTTAGCGTGGTTGCAATATCGTCTAACCCTTCAAGCAATTTTTCTTTATTACCCTGCTCAATATTAAATTTAATGCTTTTGCCATCAGGGCCGCTTATGGTTTGTGCTTCTAAATCAATATCCAAAATTGCATTTGCTCCACAATTTGCATCATCAAGCAATAGATTAAGCTCATCTTCACTGACAACAATTGGTAGGATAGAATTTTTAAAGCAATTATTATAAAAAATATCAGCAAAACTAGTTGAGATAATGCAGCGAATTCCAAAATCTTTTATTGCCCATGGAGCGTGTTCACGAGACGAGCCACAACCAAAATTATCACCTGCAATAATTATGTTAGCTTTTTGATAGGCTAGTTTATTCAAAACAAAATCTTCATTTTCACTGCCATCTTCATTATAGCGCATTTCAGAAAATAGAGCTTTGCCTAGCCCTGTGCGTTTAATGGTTTTAAGATATTGTTTTGGAATAATCATATCAGTATCGATATTGATAATTGGCATTGGAGCGGCAACTCCACTTAATGTTGTAAATTTTTCCATTTATAATAACCCATGCTTTTAATGAATGGTTTTAACGCTTAAAATTTATTACTAAATGACGCAGTTAGATGTAAAAGGCAAGTCAAAGAAAACAAGAGATTAGTTATATTTTTGCCAAAGTGAGTTTTTACCCATTTGTTTTAATAAACCCTCATGCGCTGATTGCTCTGTTTGACTTATTCTATTTGGCAAGTCTATTAGGCGCTTGGCATGTTGTTTTGGCTGATTAGAAATATCTTCTTTTGTGTTTTTTGACTTCTCATTTGAATTAAGTGCAAGACCAACCTGTCGCCCTCCAATTAGCTCCAAATATACTTCGGCTAAAATTTCACTATCAAGCAATGCCCCATGTAGCTTTCTATGCTCATTGCTGATATTATATTGTTTGCATAAAGCATCAAGGCTGACCCTCGCACCTGGGTGAATTTTCCTTGCCAATAAAACCGTATCAATAATATTATTTTTTATTGCTGGCTTTGAGCAAGATTTTAACTCGGCATTTAAAAACCCAAGATCAAAGGGAGCGTTATGAATTATTAAGGTAGAATCTGAAATAAATTCTAAAAACTCTTCATGTTTAGTTGCAAAGATCGGCTTATCTGCCAAAAATTCACTTGAAATACCGTGAATTTTAAACGCCTCCTCGGGCATATCGCGCTGTGGGTTTAAATATATATGATAATGGTTACCGCTTGGAATATGATTGATTAACTCAACACAACCAATTTCTACAATTTTATCGCCCCCCCTAGCACTAAGCCCTGTCGTTTCTGTATCAAGCACTATCTCACGTATCATTTTTTAGCCTGTTTGTTTAGAATTGTTGAGATTATTTCTTTCACCTGATTTCTTACCTCTTGCAGTGAATTTGAACTATCAATAGTAAAATCTGCTCTTTTTATTTTTTCTTTTTGTGAGACTTGCTTTGCAAGTATCATTTCTAGCTTTTCTTTACTCATTCCGCCTCGCTTTAAGGCGCGTTTTGCCTGAGTTTCTTCATCAACAAAGCTTACCAAAATTGCATCAAAGTCATATTTATTTGTTGTTTCAAACAATAACGGGATTTCTATAACTAATAATTTTTGCCCTAATTTTTGTTGTATTTTTATGAATTGCTGCAATTTTTCCTGCACAAGCGGGTGAATTATTGCTTCTAGTACGTCAAATTTTTCTGGCTGCGCAAGCAATAATAAACTTAAAGCCTGCTTATCAATTGTCCCATTTTTAATACTTTTTGGAAAAATCTGCGAAATCGGTTTTACTGCTTCATTTTGATATAGTTGTTTTACAATCTCATCGGCAGAAATTGTTGCAATGCCCTCGTCTTTAAACATTGCTAATATCGTAGATTTACCTGTTGCAATTGAGCCGCTAAGTGCTAGCAAAAACATTATTCTTCT
>JALSJY010000180.1 GCA_026989045.1 Hyphomicrobiales bacterium
AACAATGCTATTGCGATTGCTTGCGGATTCATTGCCTGATAATTTTACTGTTTTATATATTAATACGCCAAACTTATCCCCTAAAGATATGTTGATGCATATTTGTTCAGAGTTAGGTCTGGCTCTGGATAGACCTACATTAAAATTTTCTCTTTTAGAGTGGATTAATAAAGAGCTGGTTCGGCTGTATTCAGAGGGTCAGCGAGTGGTTATGCTGATTGATGAAGCGCAGGCAATGACCTTTGATACGTTGGAAGAGATTCGTTTGTTAAGCAATCTTGAAACAAGCGAAGGAAAGTTGTTGCAAGTTGTATTATTTGGACAACCAGAGCTTGATGTTGCATTGTCTAATGATAAAATTAGACAATTAAAAAGTCGTATTTCATATAGTATTTTTATTCCTGCCCTGACACCTGAAGAAGTATGTTCATATCTTAATTATCGTATGAGAAGAGCCGACTATGAAGGTTTGGATGTTTTTGACTTAACGATCTCAAAAAAAATACACCGATTATCGGAGGGGATTCCTCGAACGATTAATACAGTTGCTGATAAGCTTTTAATGTCGGCTTATAGTTTAGATGATGGAAAGGTGACAAAAAAGCACATTGCAATGCTACCTAAAGATATGTTAGCGGAAGGAGGCCGCGGGCTTTATTTTTTCTTGGTGCTTGTATTTCTGAGTATTGTAGGAACTACTCTCTATTTTATTTTAATGTCCCCTTCGCTAAATATCTCTTTAAGTTCTGAAAACTCTCCATTGCCATTACGGAGCCTCGAAGAAGATGCAGTGGTATTACAAAGCGATGAATTGAACTCAACTTTGCCCTTAAACCAGGAAATTCAAGCGACTTTTCCTTTTTTATCAGCAGATATGCTAAAAGCTAAAAATCTTGTTGTACGTTCTTCAGACAGCATAGCACCGATGAAACCGCCTTTAAACCGTGATTCTTTGGCGGAGAATGGTGTAAAATCATCTATTAAGTCTGATGAGAGGGCGTATTTTAGGGTGAATGGCTCTTTGTTGTCCAAACGCTTGCTTGAGTTGCATTTGAATACGGTAGAATGGTTAATGAAGATGCCAGTGCAGATGTATGTTATTCAGCTTGCATCGCCTCATATAAATTCTCTAGAAGAGGCTATGAGTTTTTATCGAGAACAGAATATATCAATGGACTCGATACATTTACTGATTGATTTAGGTCGATCTAGCCCTATAAACCGATTTAGAGTGCTGTATTTAGCATCTGCCAGTTATTCAACATTAGAGCGGATTATTTCAGAGCTTCCTCCTGAGATAATGAAGGCATCACCTTATATTGTTACGGCAGGTGGTGTACTTAAAAACGTACAACATACTCAACACAATTTACAACAGCATGGGATAATCAATGTCATTCAATAGCCTTACCATGAAACGTCGTCCGACCCTTACATTGCTTACTACTTTATTTATAACGTTAGCTTTAACTTTAACGGGGTGCTATAACCCCGTTTTTAAACAATCTCCTGATCAGGCTGAAAAATTTGCTGTGGATGGACATATCATTGCAGCACCTAAGCTCGATAATATGCAAAAAAATAGTTCCCCTATACCTAGTATTATTGGCAGTAGTACCCCTAAGCTTCCTAGTTTCAAAAATTCATCTTCTTCTCACTATTCAATCACCGCGGTTAACGTTCCTGTTAAAGAACTGCTCTTTCAAGTCGCTCAGGATGCCGGTAAGCAAATTGATCTTTATAAGGGGGTAAAGGGAAGTGTTACGATTAATGCTTTGAACCAGCCATTAGAAAAAATATTGGCACGCATTGCAGAGCAGGCTGAGCTGATGTTTGTGATCGAGCACAATACCATTAAAATTAAGCCCGATTTACCTGAGTGGCGTAATTATAATATAGATTACGTTAATATTAACAAGGTTAGTGAAGACTCGATTGATATGCGAATGAGTGTTTCTGGTTCAACGGGAACAAGAAGGACGACGACTAAAAAA
>JALSJY010000181.1 GCA_026989045.1 Hyphomicrobiales bacterium
AAAATTATATTAAACAGCTAATAATACGCTAAAATTTTCTAAAATTTGCACCATACTATACATATTTTTGCAAAATTTCTACTTTTCTACCTAACATTGCAAAATTTTCTTATACGGTTTGAATAGAATGTTATTATAAAATAAAAACTGCTAGCAGGAGAGTTTAAATGCACATTGGCGTTCCAAAAGAGATTAAAAATCATGAATATCGTGTTGGTCTAACGCCAGAATCTGTTGCTGAGCTTATTTCCTCTGGCCATCAGGTTAGTGTTGAAACTGGCGCTGGCGCTGGCATTGACGCTAGTGATGATGATTATAAAAATATTGGCGCACAAATTGCAAAAGACGCAAAGAGTATTTTTGCTATTGCTGATATGATTGTAAAAGTGAAAGAGCCGCTGGCAACTGAGCGTAAAATGTTACGCAAAGGGCAGATATTATTCACATACTTACATCTAGCTCCTGATGTTGAACAAACACAAGATTTGATAAAATCTGGTGCAACCTGCATTGCTTATGAAACTGTGACCGACAAGAACGGCGCATTGCCATTGCTTAAACCAATGAGCCAAGTTGCGGGTCGTTTATCTGTGCAAGCTGGCGCAACCGCATTAGAAAAATCACATGGCGGGCGCGGAGTTTTACTTGGTGGAGTGCCTGGAGTTCAACCAGCAAAAGTTGTCATCATTGGTGGTGGTGTAGTGGGTTTTAACGCCGCACAAATGGCAGTTGGCTTGCAGGCAGATGTAACCATTTTAGATATGAACCCAATGACACTTGAAAAACTAGAGAATCACTTTGGCGCAAGCGCAACAGCTCTTTATTCGAGTAAGGCAATTCTAGCTGAGCAGGTTGCCAATGCTGATTTAGTAATTGGAGCGGTTTTAGTTCCTGGGGCTGCCGCACCAAAGCTTGTTTCTCGTGACATGCTAAAAACCATGAAATCTGGCGCTGTCTTGGTAGATGTTGCAATTGATCAAGGGGGGTGCTTTGAAACCTCCAAGGCCACTACTCATCAAGAGCCAACCTATATCATTGATGATATTGTGCATTATTGCGTTGCCAACATGCCCGGAGGCGTTGCGCGCACTTCAACTTATGCGCTCAATAATGTCACTCTACCCCACACTTTACGCATTGCCAATATGGGCTGGAAAAAAGCGCTTGAGGCCGATCATGATTTGCGTAATGGGCTTAATGTGCATAATGGCGAAATAACTTGTGAGCCAGTGGCGATTGCTCAAAGTCTAGATTATACTCCGCCAGAAATTGCGATGGCAAAAGACTAAATATCAAAATATAACGAGGGCTATATGAACAACGAAGAAATTGAAAAAAATTTTAAAGCGCAACTCGCCTCAGTGCTAAGAAATCTCAAGGACGCTGGCATAAAAGACAAGCAAGCTATGTTGCTTATTGGCTCGCTTGCTGGCAACCTAATAAATAAGGCAAAAGTAGATAATTGGACAGATTTAAAGGCCTCACTGAGCAAAAAAGCTTTTCTTGGCTTAATAGACGAAATGCAACAACAAGGTCTTGAGCTTCAAGAAAAGGGAAATGTAAAAGCTGCCTATGCCATTCAAGCAATTGGGGTTTCACTAATTGCAAACACAATGCAAGACCCCGACACTAAAAAAGGCAAAGAGTTTTTAGACACTTTAATAAATCACGCCTACCTTTCGACAAAACAAATCAAGTCCAATAACAACAACTAATTACTCTTGATATCTTTCTTTAGAAGTGTTCTAAAGCGGCACAATCAACAACAGGAGAATATTATGATAGGAAAAAAAGTTCCAAACGTTACATTTCACACTCGTGTGCGTGATGATAGCTTAGAGGGAGCAAACCCATTTCGCTGGGAAGATAAAACAACAGATGACTATTTCAAAGGCAAAAAAGTTGTGCTTTTTTCACTTCCTGGAGCATTCACACCAACTTGCTCAACTTTTCAACTACCAGACTTTGAAAAACTTTACGAAGACTTTAAAGCAAAGGGCATTGATGAGATTTATTGCATTTCTGTAAATGATGCTTTCGTAATGAACGCATGGGGCAAATCCCAAAATCTTAAAAATGTAAAACTTATCCCAGATGGTTCAGGCGAATTCACGCGTAAAATGGGCATGTTGGTCGACAAAGACAATCTTGGCTTTGGTTATCGCTCATGGCGCTATGGCGCTGTAATAGACGATGGTGTTATTGAAAAATGGTTTGAAGAAGATGGATATTGCGATAATGCGCAAGATGACCCTTATGGTAATTCTTCACCGCAAAATATTTTAGAAAATCTGTAAAAATATAATTATACAATCATCTATTTTAACGCACGCAAAAGAATTTGTGTGCGTTTTTTGTTGCTTGCATAACCTAAGTTAAAAAATTACACTTATTAAAAAGGTAACTGGCGGTGAATAAACTTAAACTGATATTTTGGCTATTCCTTACCCTAACAATTACAATCTATGCAATTATGAGTTTTTACTCCTTGCCAATCATTACAGGCAATAATTCAGAGATTTTAATATTTGACATTCGCCCAAATGGATATTCTTTTGCAGATGCTAAATCTTTATTAAACGCGCTTTCAAGTGAAGGCATTTCATTTTACCAAACTACACAATTAGCGCTTGATACTGTTTTTCCTATATTTTATGCTGTATCTCTTATATTAGCATTTTGGATTTTATCACCCTTAAAATGGGGCAAGTGGCGTTTGGCATTTTTTCCATTCGCCATCGTTTCTATGATTTTTGACTTTTTAGAAAATGCCTATGTTATCAAAATGCTTAAAACTGGGGCAGATGAGTTAAGCCCAAAATTAGTTCAAATCGCTTCAAATTTTTCAACTCTGAAATATCTTTTCCTAAATATCTCTTTAGCAATTCTTGTTATGCTTATTGCGCTTTGGATCTATAGGAAATATTTCTCTAAAGCTCGCCAATAACTGCAAGGCGTAATTCTTGCGCCTCGGCTTTGCTAAGTTGCTCGCCTTGTTTGCGTTTTAACAAAATCTCACGCGCTCTTGCATAAGTTTCGTCCTGCCAAAAAATCATACAGCCATTGCACCCCTTGCCACAACAACCCTGTATGCCAACTCGATTGGTTTTAAAACGTCGCTCTGATAAATCCTCAGCTATTGATTTGGCAAGCTTGTCACGTTGCTTATCATAACTAGCATCATCATATTTTTTCTTAATTTCAAGATTTTGTGCAATTTTGTCAAATTTTACACGATTCCACTGCTCCTCAGTCAGCGGTCTCTCTTTGCGCACCACGCTATAAATTGGGAATTTTTCTTGCAACTCATTAACATCTTCATGCTCAAACAAAGCAAAAGGAAAACGCACTATTGTTTTTGTCCCCCCCTGCACTATTTCTAATTTCTTGCCATTTTTTGTGTCTTCATAATCATAAGCACGCAATAAAACTGTGTTGCGATTTGTTGGAGAGATAAATTCTAGCACCTCACCCGCAACAAGCTTATTCTTTATCTCTACCTCAAAAGCATCTTTTGTCACTTTGGTGACAACGCCAGCATATTCCCATTGAGCAAGTGAAGCCGTATGCTCATAATCATGCGCATAATTTGTCAAACGTCCATCATGAAAAGCCAGAGTATAGCCACGATTTCCTACTGCCTCTAGCTCACGCATATATGGCTTGGGATTCCAACTATCAGGGTCTTTATAATAATCATCAATCGCCAAACGATAGGCACGCGCAACAATCGCAACATAATATTCGCTCTTTCCTCGCCCCTCAACCTTAAGACTATCGACCCCAATTTTTAGATATTCATCAAGCTTTGGCATGATGCAAAGATCTTTTGAGTTGAGAATATATGAGCCACGATCATCTTCTTCAATCGGCATCAACTCACCTGGGCGACACCCCTCCTCAAGCAAAAACTCAAACATATTGATATTATTTTCGTCCAATTCAAGCGCTTGCACTGTGCCATCTTTCATTCGCATTTTTAACTTGTAATTCCAGCGACATGAATTGGCACAATTACCTTGATTTGCTCCCCTCTCGGCCATGAAATTCGACAATAAACACCGACCCGAATATGTCATACACATCGCCCCATGCACAAATGCCTCTAGCATAATATCAGGGCATTTCTCGCGAATTTCCTTAAGCTCAGAAAAAGAAACTTCACGCGCCAAAACACATAAATCCGCCCCCATGCTTTGCCAAAACTTCACCGAAAGCCAAGAGGAAACATTACTTTGAGTTGAGATATGTAAAGATAATTCTGGCGCTCGCTCTTTAACAAATTGAAATACACCTGGGTCTGCAATGATTAAACCATCGGGTTTAACTTTTCGAACTGTATCGATATATTCTTCAAGCTTTGGCACGTCTTTATTATGGGAGAATAAATTAAGCGTTAGGTAAGCGCGTTTGCCATGCTTATGGCAAAACTCCACCCCCTCAATCACATCTTGCAGTGAGAATTGCGACTTGGTGCGCAGGCTCATATCTGGCGTGCCTAGATATACCGCATCAGCGCCATAAAGTATCGCCATTTTTAACTTACGAAGGTTGCCCGCAGGCATCAGTAATTCAGATTTTCTTTTCATGCCTGCCCAATAGCAAACCTAAGGCAATAATGCTAGCCGTTTCGTAAGCAGGTCATAAAAACCATTTGCATTAACATCTCTAATAAACATCACATTACGTGGGTGAGTTTTTTCACTCGTTACACCCCAATAATCAGCAACGCTCATGCCCAAAGTCAATTTGCTTTGTGTTTCAATCTGCAGGTTAACTTTTCTACCCTTAAATAACTCAGGCTTAAGCAAATATGCAATCACGCATGGATCATGCAATGGCGCTCCGTCTGAGCCATATTTCTCTTCATCAAATATTTCAAAAAAACTTACCCAACTGGCAATTATTTTTCCTGCCTCATTGCCAAGATTTGCAAAGCGTTTCATGCGTTTTTCAGTGGTTAAAACCTGATGGGTTACATCAAGCGGCAACATAGTAATCGCCACGCCCGAACGCATCACAATATCCGCCGCATCTGGATCAACATAGATGTTAAACTCTGCCGTAGGGGTAACATTGCCAACCTCAAAATAAGCCCCACCCATTAAAACAATCTGCTCAATCTTATCAATAATATCAGGAGCTTTAATCATAGCGCTTGCAATATTTGTAAGCGGACCTAATGGGCAAAGAGTAATTGTTTCACTCTCATTCTCACGCAATGACTTAATGATAAAATCAACTCCATGTTGCTCTTTAATTGCTATTTTTGGCGCTGGCAATTGTTTGCCATTAAGACCAGTTGCACCATGCACATGTTCAGCAGTAACTAATTTGCGCCTTAATGGCCTATCGCAACCTGCAAATACAGGCACATTTACTTTATCCGCAACCTCTAATATTTTTAGGGCATTAAGAGTTGTTAGATTAAGTGGAACATTACCAGCAACTGTAGTTATTCCGATAACTTCTAACTCATTAGGTGAGGCAAGAGCCAACAAAATAGCAATCGCATCATCTTGACCAGGGTCAGTATCAATTATTATTTTCTTCACAAAACTGACCTCTCAACTTTTGCACTAACTGAATCTAAATATAAACTTTCATAGCTAAATGATTCTTACAACTATAAAAAAGGGGCAAGCTAATTAAAGCTTGCCCAGTTATTTTAGTCAGGAAGAAAAGCTAATTAGCAATTATTATCTCAGGCCCCATTACTAGATATGGAAGCCAGATTGAAATTTGCGGCACGTAAGTTACGATTACTAGGAAAACCATCAACACTCCAACAAACGGAAGCGCCGCCTTAACAACCCGCATCAAACTCATGCCAGTTATGCCCGATGTAACAAATAAGTTCAGTCCTATCGGAGGAGTAATCATACCAATTTCCATATTTACAACCATGATAATTCCAAGGTGAATTGGGTCAACACCAAGCTCCATCGCAATTGGAAAAACAACAGGTGCAACAATTAACAGCAAGCCTGATGGTTCCATAAATTGCCCGCCAATCAATAGCAAAATATTCACCGCAATAAGGAAGGTAAACCAATTAAATCCAGCGTCTAACATCCAGCTGGTGATAAGCTGAGGAATACGCTCAGAAGTTAAAACATGGGCAAACAAAAATGCATTCACAATGATAAACATCAACATAATAGTAGTGCGCGCACTTTCAAATAATACAGTTTTTGTATCTTTATGAAAAACAGCCGGGAAGAATTTAAATAAAATCAACCCTAGGTTACGAGTCCAAATTGTTAGGCCTGCAAAAAATGAGAAAGGGTTTCCATCACGCTTAATAATCGGATAGCTAATCAACATTGCTAAAGCAATACCAAGCCCCACCCAAAAGCGAACTAGAGTGCTTGCATCTGCAAAAAAGAAGAATGAAAGAATTGACCATAAAAGAAATAATGCTAAGGCATAAACAGATGACTTAAAGCCAATAATTTGATGTCTTGATGCGCCCTCTGGAATCCAACTTATCCCTTTTAATGGCCCCATATCACGATAAACAAAAAGCGAAACTAGGCCAGCATAAACAGCTGCAACTGCCGCTGCTTCTGTTGGGGTAAAAGCCCCGCCATAAATGCCACCCATAATAATAAAGATTAAAAACAGACCCCAGCCAGCTTCTTTGCCAGCATCAACAATTTCATGAAAACCTCTCCATGGCTCACGAGGTAGGCCTTTCCAACGTGCAACAACATAAATAGCCACCATTAGCATTCCTCCAGCCATTAGCCCAGGAATAACACCAGCTAAAAACATACGACCAACCGACACATCAGTTGCCGCAGCATAAACAACCATAACAATTGAAGGAGGAATAAGAATTCCAAGCGTGCCAGCATTAGCAATAACGCCAGCAGCAAAATCCTTGGAATAGCCCACCTGCACCATGCCAGCAATGGCGATTGTGCCAATTGCAACAACCGTTGCAGGGGAGGAGCCAGAAAGAGCAGCAAACATCATACAAGCAAGAACAGAGGCCATAGCTAAACCACCTCTAAAGTGGCCGACTGAAGCAATTGCTACACGAATAATCCGCCGTGCAACATCACCATTAGCCATAAAGGTAGAGGCTAATATAAAAAATGGAATAGCCAATAGTGTAGAGTGTTGAGCAGACGAAAATAATGTTTGCGCAACGCTAGAAAGGCTATCAGTAGAAAAGAAAGCAATTATAATAACACTTGATAGTCCAAGCGAAACTGCAATTGGCACGCCAAGGAATAACAGCGAAAGAACCATCGCAAATAAAATGAGAGAAATCAATTAACTAATCCTAATCTTTTAAAACATCTTTATTGTCTTCAACAAGCTGTTCAGCTTCGTGTCCGGCAATAATCAATCTGCGGTTTCCTTTAGCAATATCAATTGCAGCCTCAAGACATCTATAGGCAAATAAAGCAAGTCCGGTTGGTAAAATAAAATAGGCAACAAAACGGTGCATACGTTCTTGCAATCCAAAGGCTTCTTGCGCCCAAAGTGGATATTTTATATCCTCCATACCTATGCCAATTTTATACATAAGTGACCAATAATGCATTGCGCCACCTTTGGTATTCACTCCAAAAATTTGCAACCAGTCTGAATAAATGAGCAAAACAGCATAAAGCACACCAGTTAATGCGCCAAAAATTGCAACAATTTTAAATAATTTGGGGGGCAAAAAATTGATAAAGGCATCTACCCCAAGGTGAGAATTTATCTTCACCGCATAACTCATTCCAAAAAGAATTAACCATGCAAATAACACCGTTGTCATCTCCAAAGCACCCTCAATTTGAGAGTGAAATCCATAACGCATAATAACCTGAACAAAAGTAATCAGGGTTATAAGCGCCAAGATTGAGGCAATCGTTCCCTCTTCAAATCTAGTGACAATATTTGGAATATAACGCTCGGCTATGAATAATGCGCATAGCATAACTACAATGATTACAAAAATTATTAAAATGGTAATTCCCCCAAAAATACTAAATTGTTAAGTTAGTATAAGTAAATTACTAGCTCGGAGTTTAAACAACCCCGAGCCAAATTTTATTAAAAATTAGTTTGATGCAACTGCAGCATCAATCAAGTCTTTACCTATATCAGCTTCAAACTTAGCCCAAACAGGCTTCATAACATCAACCCAAGCTTGACGTTGCTCTGGGGTCAACTCACGTATAACACCACCAGCATCAAGAATATTTTGACGATTTCCAGCTTCTTTTTGTGCAACAAGTCCGTTTGCTTCTTTAGTTACATCATCAACAATTTGTAAGAATTGCTCGCGAACATCAGCATCAAGACCATTTAACCACTCCGAAGAAGTAACCAAAAGATAAGCCAACAACTGGTGATTGGTTTCAGTTGTGCCGTCTTGAACTTCAAAGAATTTTTTGGTGTAAATATTTGACCAAGTATTTTCTTGTCCATCAACAACGCCAGTTTGCAACGCGCCATAAACTTCAGAGAATGCAAGTTTTTGTGCAGAGCCACCAATTGCGTTAATCATCGCAACAGCAACATCAGATGTTTGTGTGCGGAATTTTAGACCCGCAGCATCTGTTGGTAAAATAAGAGGCTTATTAGCTGAGAATTGCTTAAGACCAGAAGCCCAATAACCAAGACCGGTATAACCAACATGGCTTGTGGCTTTCAAAAGCTCTTTACCAGCGGGGCCATTGGTAAATTTATCAACAGCTTCAAGAGATGAGAATAGAAAAGGAAGATCGAACAAACGATACTTCAAAGTATAAGCTTCAAATTTTGAAAGCGATGGAGCAGCAAGCTGAACATCACCCAAAAGCAAAGCTTCAAGAACTTTATTATCGTCAAACAATGTTGAGTTCGGGAATACTTCCATACAAGCTGTGCCATTCATGTCTTTATTAACACGATCAGCTAGCATAGTAGCAGCATCACCTTTTGGGTGACCCGTTGCTTTAACCACATGGCTAAACTTGATTACGATTTCGCCAGATTCGCAACTTGCGAATGCGGCTGGGGTTGCAAGCGCCATAGCACCAGCAGCTACTGCTGCAACAGCAGCAAGTTTAATTGATTTCATAAATATTTCCTCCATAATAGCGCAACTCTTTCGTCGTGCTTATTAAAGCTTTAGAGCAGAGCAACTAGCCCTTATTCAATACAAGCAGTGTAAAAATAAAAGAAAAATTAAGAAATTGCACACAAATGGGTGGAAAAGGTTACATTTTAGAAAAATATTGGGTGGATTTCGGTGGATTCATAGCAATTATACATAAAATCTGCTTATTGCTTATACGCCTAAAACGGACACTTCATCTCAAATAAACACCTTTTCTCTGTCACCGGGTGAGTAAATCCAAGACTTAAGGCATGCAATTGCAACCTAGATGCCATAGCCAAAGCTTCATCATGAGCATAAAGATTATCGCCTAATATCGGGTGTCCTAGATGCTGCAGGTGAAGTCTTAATTGATGAGAGCGACCTGTTAGCGGCGATAATTTTACGCGGGTAAAACCTGCCTCAACTTGCAAGACCTGCCAATTGGTAATAGCATTTCGCCCCCTCTCATAATCAATCATTTGCTTAGGGCGATTTGGCCAATCAGTTATAATAGGCTCATCTACCTGCCCCGTTTTAGCGCTCAACTCACCCCAGACATTTGCAATATATATCTTGTTGATTTGACGTTTTTCAAACTGCAAACCAATATTTGCATGTGCCTTTTTATTCAGAGCTAAAATAATTACACCCGAAGTATCTTTATCAAGCCTATGCACAATTAAGGCATCTGGAAATTGCGTTTTAATGCGACTTTCAAGACAATCTTTTAAATATTCTTTATTCCCTGCAACAGTTAAAAGTCCTGAGGGCTTATCAATTATCAAAATATCATCATCTTTATAAATGATATTTAACGGATCAAGCGGCGGCTGATATATAAAGGGACGAGGAGGCAATCATTTTTCCTCTTTAGAGTTTTGTGTTTTATAATCTGCTCTTGTAAGCCCATATTTTTGCATTTTTTCATAAAGGGTTTTCCGTGACAGCCCCAAGGCCTCATATGCAGGTTTTAATGCACCAGAGGTAGCTTGCAATTCACTAATAATTGCTTGCCTCTCAAAAGCAGATATTCGTTTTGACAAATCGCCATCTTGTAACGAGATTGAGTTGGCATTTTCTACCTCCAACCCCAAGGCAAATCTCTGTGCTGCATTGCGCAACTCCCTTACATTACCTAACCAATCAGTTGAGCTAAGAGCTGATAAATAAGCATCTGTTGGCTTTTTAGATGTTATCCTTAAGCGCAACTCTGCCTGCTTTAATAAATATAAAAATAACTCAGGAATATCTTCTTTCCTTTTCGACAAAGGAGGCATTTCAATAGTTGCAACATTTAGGCGATAAAGCAGATCCTTACGAAATTTACCTAGCTTTGCCGCCTGTTCTAAACTTTCACTTGAGGCAGAAATAAATCGCGCATTTATCTTTATCTCTTCGTTTGACCCAAGTCGAGTTACCACTCTTTGCTCAATCACCCGCAAAAGCTTTGCCTGCACGTCCATTGGCATTGAGATGATTTCGTCTAAAAAAATTGTGCCATTGCGAGCATGTTCAAACTTGCCAAATCTCGCCCGCATCGCCCCAGCAAAAGCCCCTGCCTCATATCCAAATAATTCAGCCTCAATCATATCAATCGGCAACGCAGCGCAATTTATTGCAATGAATGGATTTTGTTTATTTGGGCTGAAATCATGAATGGCACGCGCCGCAAGCTCTTTACCCGTGCCTGTTTCCCCAACGATTAAAACATCAGCGGGAGTTGGTGCAATTGCTCTAATCTGCTCACGAATTAAATTCATTGGCATACTACGTCCAACTATTTGAATTTCAAGATCGTCAGATTGTTTAGCCACACTATTTCGTAACTCTCGATTTTCAAGCGTTAGCTCCCTCTTTTCTAAAGCACGCACAACAGCGTCAAGAAAGCGCTCTTGAGAAAAGGGTTTTTCAATGAAATCATATGCCCCATTACGCATAGCATCAACTGCAAGATTTACATCTCCATGCCCCGTAACCATGATAACTGGTAATTCAGAATCAATTGCCATAATTTTTTTAAGCAATTGCATGCCGTCCATCTTAGGCATGCGAATATCACTAATAACAATACCAGCATAAGAATGAGATATTATATCCAAAGCTTTCTGCCCACTACTTAAAGTTCGAACACTTAAGCCCTCAAGGTCAAGCATCTGACCTGCTGCACGGCGCAAGTCTTCTTCGTCATCAATAAATAATATTTCTAAACTCACTAAGCTTCCCTACCTTTAACTTGTTTTGGCTTTTTACCCTTTTCCAGCAAAATAGTAAATTCTGCCCCCCCTTTTTGATTGTTTTTAGCAGAGAGTTCCCCCCCAAAGTCCTTTATAATATTGTATGAAATTGACAAACCAAGTCCAAGCCCCTTACCAACCTCCTTTGTAGTAAAAAATGGATCAAAAATTCTATTAAGGTTTTCACTTTTTATTCCTGAACCATTATCAGTAATTTTTATCATCACCTGTTTGCTTGTTTGGAGAAGCTCAATAGATAATCTTGGCTCGCTCATCTCACTCATCACATCAAGCGCATTAAGCACAAGATTTACAATAACTTGCTGCAATCTAACATGCCCCGCCCGCACAAAAATTTCACCTTTTTCAATATTCAGATCAATAATTGCTCCATCAGACTTAACTCGAGCAGATAAAACCTCCAATGCATCTTCTATTATTGGGGTGATTGCAACAGAGGCAAAAGAAGTGTTTGGCTTGCGAGCAAAATTCCTCAAATGCTTTGAAATATCGGCCATTCGATCTGCAAGACCAGAAATTCTTGTAATGTTATCAGCCGCCTCACTATAACGCTGAAGTTTAAGATATTTTATTGCATTGTCAGCATAAGATTTAGTTGCCGAAAGCGGTTGATTATATTCATGCGATAGCGCTGTGGACATCTGCCCCAATGCAGCAAGCTTTCCTGTTTGTATCAATTCATTTTGAGTATTACGCAATTGTTTTTCTGCTTGCCTGCGCTCCTCCACCTCAAGAGCAAGCGAGGCATTTGACTTTACCAGCTCATGAGTTCTATCACGCACTATGCGCTCTAACCTAAGTGAAGTCGCTTTATCACCTCTCAAACGCCGTGAAGTCTCATGCATTCTATTTATAAGCATCTGAGTTCCTATTGCCGCCAGCAGAACTAAAAAACCCGCCAAACCTCCCCAAAGTAACTTTGCATTTTTAATAGGAACAACATCTGCCAACACGTGCAATTGCCAATTAAGCAACGGCAGACTTCTTGAAATATCAAGAAACTCTCCTTCACTGCTATTAGGCTTAATCAATGAAAAATCTTTTAATCGCCATTTTTCATGGTTGGACATTACAATCATGGAGCGCTCATCAGTAGCAAAAATTGGCATCGAACTTAAAGACCAATTATCCTCCAACTCTTCTAATCCGACATAAACCGCAATCGCGCCAACATATCTCTCAGATAAACGTATTCCAGATGCAAAAACATAAGCACGATTATTCCCATCAAGCACCTGCAATCCACGCCCCAGCCTGCCCTGCAAAGCAGCAACCATAACAGATGAGCTCATATCAAGCTCGCCTGTTACCATATTCAACCCCGAAGCAATATTCTCTCCATTAGCTTTTACCAACACAACATCAAGCGCCCCAGATGCTGCTGCAGCACGTGATGTTAATTTTTGACTAGCAAGCAAGCTATCTTTATCATTTGAGCTAGCCAATAATTTTTCTACATCATCTCTATTTGCCAACACGGCAGATAAAAGGCGATATTTATCAAGCAATCCAGTTAATGTTTCGGCCTGAACGGATAAGGTTTCATTGGCTTTTGCTCTTAGATCAGCCTCAGTAATATCACCAGCAAAACGAGATGAAAATATTATTGCAAGCACACCAACAACCAAAGCAACTATAATATTTAAAAGCGTTTGCCTCCAATATCTTTTTGTTAAATCTGTGCCAGAAGTCATTGTTAAGTCTTTTCAAGTAATAATTTCATGCAATATACTCATATATTAAATTAAAACGATAGATAGATTTGAAAACGATATGAAAATTAAAAAAATAAATACACAAGCTTTTGATGATCAAAAACCTGGAACATCGGGATTGCGTAAACGTGTGAACGTTTTTGTACAAAAAAATTATCTTGAAAATTACATTCAATCTATTTTTGATTGCCTTGAAAACAAAGCTGGTAAAACACTGATAATTGGTGGCGATGGCAGGTTTTATAATATTGAAGCAATTCAAACCATCATAAAAATGGCGAGCGCAAACGGCTTTGGAAAACTAATCATCGCTCAGAACGGTCTGCTTTCTACCCCTGCCGCTTCGCACCTAATTCGTCACTATAACGCCTTTGGTGGGATAATCCTTTCAGCCTCTCATAATCCGGGTGGGAAAAATGGCGATTTTGGAATTAAATATAACATCTCAAATGGAGGTCCAGCTCCTGAAAAACTAACTGATAGGGTTTTTGTCCGCACAAAAACTATTGAACAATATTTCATAGTTGAGGCAAAAGATATTGATTTAAGCAAAATTGGCGCTAATCAAATTGGTGATATAAGAATTGAGATTATCGACCCCG
>JALSJY010000182.1 GCA_026989045.1 Hyphomicrobiales bacterium
TACGGACGATCAAATTAGGCTGATAAAGCAGTTATTAAAGGCAGAAAATATTGATGAGAAGCGCTGGCCCGCGCGCCAATTTGCTTCCATTATGGATAGTTGGAAAAACCGTGGATTATTGCCAGTAGATATAAAATCATCTCAAGCAGGAATGTATGCAAATGGTTTGGGTAAAAAATTATATACTGATTATCAGGCACGTTTAACCGCTCTTAATGCGGCGGATTTTGGTGATTTATTGTTGCTTTGTATTCGTCTGTTTCGTGAAAATTCTGATATATTGGCAATCTATCATAAAAAATTCAAGTATATGTTGGTTGATGAATATCAAGATAGCAATGTGGCGCAATATCTTTGGCTGCGCTTGCTTGCTCAGGGCAAACCAGCAAGTCAGGCAAATATATGCGTTGTTGGTGATGACGATCAATCAATCTATGGCTGGCGGGGTGCGGAAGTTGATAATATTTTACGCTTTGAAAAAGATTTCCCTGGTGCAAAAACCATCAAATTAGAGCGTAATTATCGCTCAACTGCTAATATTCTAAAAGCGGCCTCTAGGGTGATTTCTAACAATGATGGGCGATTTAGCAAAACCCTGCATACGGACACTGGTGAGGAGGGAGAAAAACTAAAGCTTGTTTCTGTTTGGGATAGTGAAGAGGAGGCTCGCAATGTAAGCGAGCAGGTGGAGGAGTTGCAACGCAAGGGCGAGGCGCTAAATTCAATGGCGATTTTGGTTCGCACCTCGGCGCAAATGCGTGAGTTTGAAGAGAGTTTTATTAAACTTGGGATAAATTATCGGGTTATTGGGGGTGCTAAATTTTATGAGCGCCGTGAAATACGTGATGCCTTAGCCTATTTTCGTCTTGTTTATCAGCAAGATTATGACCTTGCGCTTGAGCGAATAATAAATGTGCCAAGGCGTGGTTTGGGTAATGCGACAATAGAGATTTTACACCTTGCTGCAAGAGCGCAAAATATTTCGCTGATGATGGCTATTCGCCAACTTGTGCAAACGCAAGAACTTGGTAAAAAACAGCGTGAAACGTTAAGCAGGCTTGTTTCTCAGTTTGATGACTGGATAGCGCGCGCTACCAGCACCAGCCCGTTTGAGTTGGCCGAAGCTATTCTTGATGAAAGCGGTTATACGGCAATGTGGCAAAATGAAAAAACTGCCGATGCCCCAGGAAGGTTAGAAAATCTAAAAGAGCTGGTGAATTTCATGCAGGAATTTGAAACTCTTGGTGAGTTTTTAGAGCATATTTCATTAGTGTTAGAGCGCTCAAATGTTGATAGCGCTAATGCTGTTTCTATTATGACATTGCACGGGGCTAAGGGCTTAGAGTTTAACAATGTGTTTTTACCTGGTTGGGAGGAGGGCTTGTTTCCTAGCCAGCGCTCACTCGATGAAAATGGTAATATAGGCTTGGAAGAAGAGCGCCGCCTTGCTTATGTTGGCCTTACCCGTGCTAAAAAGCGGGTTTTTATTTCTTTGGCGCAAAATCGGCGTATTCATGGACGTTATCAAAGTGCGTTGCCATCTCGTTTTCTTGATGAGCTTCCTCCAGAGGTCGTGGTAGTTAGTGATACTGGCTCGTCATCTGGCGGATATAATTATGGCGGGGCGAATAGCAATGTTGCTAGCAAGTATAATAAGGGTGATCCGTTTGAAGTAGCTTATGAAAGTCCTGCATGGAAACAAAGGCGAGATCAAAATGCTGGAGCAAAAACCATTGAAGGTGAATATGAACGCTCAGCGCCAGATAGTTCACCCTTTCGCATTGGTCAGCGTGTTACGCATCTAAAATTTGGTGAGGGGACAGTCACCAATGTTGAGGGTAAGAAGCTCTCAATTGATTTTGATAGAGTTGGGCGCAAAAAAGTGCTTGAGAGTTTTGTGAAATAGGTCAAATGGTGGGTGCGGTGTTTCGCCTGTGTCTTTGCGAGCATCTTCCCTTCATAGTGAGCAGTAGAACTACGAAGGGGAGAT
>JALSJY010000183.1 GCA_026989045.1 Hyphomicrobiales bacterium
GCGCGAAGTCTCTGGCATCAATGGTGTGCCTTGGGATGCCGTGGAGCTGCCCAGCCAGTTTATGGAAAACTTCTGTTGGGAGCGTGAAGTATTGGACTTGTTCGCCAAACATTATGAAACAGGTGAGCCACTTCCCCAAGCTATGTTTGAAAAAATGACGGCTGCGAAAAATTTCCAATCCGCCATGCAAATGCTGCGCCAAATTGAGTTTTCACTGTTTGATTTATTGCTCCATGCCGATTTTGATTCCCAAGGCGACAAGTCGGTTCAAGATTTATTGGATGAAGTCCGCGAAGAAATCGCCGTGCTCACACCACCAGCATTCAATAAATTTCAAAATAGCTTTTCACACATCTTTGCAGGTGGTTATGCCGCAGGTTATTTCAGCTACAAGTGGGCAGAAGTGTTGTCCGCAGACGTTTACGCTGCCTTTGAAGAAGCATCGCAAGAAACAAGTATCATCAATCAAGACGTTGCCCATACATTCTTAACCGAATTACTTTCACGCGGTGGCAGCCGAGATATGATGCAAAGCTATCAAGCCTTTAGAGGCAAAGCACCAACTGTTGATGCGCTCTTGAAACACAACGGTATCTCACAGGTTGAGGCTTGACCTTAGATTGATATATCGGCATGGTCGAAACTATTCCACTTTTATAGCTTGATATGCAATAAAGCGGAAAGAATGTCCACCTATAGGAGTTAATAATGAGGAACTTTGATTACTCCTATTCGGTTAGTTAGGCAATGAAAAATTTAGCAAAGGAGAACCATCATGGCACGTAGAGCTTTTTATAGTTTCCATTATAAACCCGATAATTGGCGGGCTTCTCAAGTGCGAAATATGGGGGTAGTGGAAGGAAACAAGCCAGCAACAGATAACGACTGGGAGGATGTTAAAAAAGGTGGTGATAAAGCCATCAAAAATTGGATTGATGGTCAAATCAAAGGTAAGTCAGTTGCAATAGTTCTCATCGGAGAAAAAACTGCTGGTAGAAAATGGATCAAGTATGAGATCGAGAAAGCCTGGAATGATGGGAAAGGCGTAATGGGAATATACGTCCACAATCTAAAAGATAGCGACGGAAATCAATCAAGCAAAGGAGGTAACCCATTCGATGCTTTTAATATTGATGGCAAGTCGCTTTCAAAAATAGTCAAAGCCTATGATCCGCCATACTCTACAAGCACGTATGTTTACGATCATATAAAAGAAAATTTATCTGATTGGATAGAGAAGGCTATAGAGATAAGAGGAAAATATGACTGAAGAACAACCTCGGCCTTCGCTATCTGAGAGTTCCCCTTCTGTTCAGACCCATCTTGGTATTATCCAAGGCGTAATTGAGCGTATGGCATCAAATAGCACTTCATCAAAAGCTTGGTGCATAACGATAGTGTCTGCTGTTCTAGTCATCGTGGCCGATAAAGGAAAACCTGATTTTGCCTTCATCGCTTTAATTCCAATACTGCTATTCTTGGCGTTAGATGCATACTATCTTGCAATGGAAAAAGGGTTTCGCAACTCATACAACCAATTCGTTAGAAAACTGCATCAGTCTGAACTGACGCCAGAAGACTTGTATTCAATAAAGCCAGTAGGAGAGCCATCTTTGTTACAAATCGAAGCATTAAAGTCATTCTCAGTATGGGGCTTTTATCTTGTTCTAGGTTTGTTAGTGGGTATAGCTCGGTGGCTGGTGTTAGCTTAAATTTGCCTAACAATGCCATAAACTCGGACGCCAAAAAGCTGCGCCGTTCGTTCCTCACTATGCAGCTTTTTGGCTCCGGTTATGGCTGGCGTTAGGTGAAATAAGGAGTCAAAATGTACAGGGTAAAAGGGGTCTGACCCCTTTTTCGTTATGCCCGCAAAGGTAAACGCGGTGGCGCTTGGATGGATGAAGCTTTGGTGGCTTGGAAGTTTAGCGATGGCAGCCTGCAACATCCTGTGGCGTATTTGGTGTGCAACTTCGATGCGCCAGTCGGTGA
>JALSJY010000184.1 GCA_026989045.1 Hyphomicrobiales bacterium
CCCTAACAATCCGCCGCCACAAACAACGCCTAGGCGGCCTGACTGTAGCAATATGCGGCGACATTGCTCATTCACGCGTGGCTCGCTCTAACTTAATGCTTCTCAATGCTATGAATGTTCGCACACGTGTTATTGCACCTCGCACATTATTACCTTCTGGAATTGAGCATATATGCGCAGAAGTATTTACCGATATGAATGAGGGATTAAAAAACGCTGACGTTGTGATGATGTTACGCCTACAGCATGAAAGAGCCAACGCTTCTCTTATTCCATCTGAGCGCGAATATTACCAATTTTACGGGCTTGATAAAGAAAGACTAGCGCTTGCCAAACCCGATGCAATAGTCATGCACCCAGGCCCAATGAATAGAGGCGTTGAGATTGACCCAACAATTGCCGATGGCGCGCAAGCGGTTATTACCGAACAAGTAGAAATGGGAGTGGCGGTTAGAATGGCGGTGCTTGATGCACTTGTAGGTAAAAAGAAAATCATCAATAAAAAAAATAAGGGCATAAGCAAATGAGCAATATCATTTTAATTGAAAATGCCCGAATTATTGACCCAGCCTCTAACATAGATAAAATTGGCTCACTATTGGTAAAAGACGGATTAGTTGCAGAAATTTCTTTTGATAGTAAAATAAAAACCCAAAGTGGCACAGAGATAATAGATGCTAGCGGCTTGGTGCTAGCCCCCGGCCTTATCGACACTAGAGTGTTTACTGGTGAGCCTGGTCATGAATATAGGGAAACCCTTGCCAGCGCTTCAAATGCGGCAGCGGCAGGCGGTGTTACAAGCTTTATTTGCATGCCAGACACATCACCAACCATAGACGATGCTGCTTTGGTTGATTATATCATTCGCCGAGCCAAAGCGACATCAAAGGTCAATATCTATCCCGCCGCTGCAATTACCAAAGGGTTGCAAGGTAAACAAATTACCGAATTTGGCATGTTAAAACAAGCAGGCGCAGTTTGTTTTACAGATGGGCGTTTTTCTCTTGGCTCAACCGCAATTCTTAAATCAGCATTTACCTATGCTGCAAATTTTAACATGCCTATTGTTAACCACCTTTGTGATGAGGGGTTGGGCAAAAGCGGAGTTATGAATTCTGGGCTTTTAGCTACTGGTTTGGGATTAAAAGGTATTCCTTATGAGGCAGAAACAATTCCGCTTGAGAGGGACTTGCAATTAGCTAAATCAAGCGGCGTGCATTATCACGGGGCGCAAATTTCCTGCTCTGGTTCAGTTGAGATTATGAAACGCCATCGCAAAACCAACAAAAAAATCTCTTGCTCTGTCTCCATCAATAATCTTTGCCTAAATGAAAATGATGTGGGCTCATATAGAACTTTCTTTAAGCTCTCCCCTCCTTTACGACATGAAGATGACCGAAAGGCATTGATTAAGGGCTTAAATGAGGGAGATATTGATGTCATTCACTCTGGCCATGACCCCCAAGATGTTGAGGTGAAGCGCCAACCATTTGCTCAAGCAGGAGATGGCGCGATTGGTTTGGAAACAATGTTATCAGCAGCACTGCGTTTATATCACTCAGGGGAATGTGAATTAGGCACAATTTTAGCTACTATGACATGCAAGCCAGCTGAAATATTTAAAATAGAGGCAGGGAATTTAAAAATCGGTGCAAAAGCCGATATGATATTGATTGATTTAGATTTCCCTTGGGTAGTAGATGAGAGTGAGTTACACTCACGTTCAAAAAACACAGTGTTTGAGCAAGCACGTTTTAGCGGCAAAGTTATGCGCACTTTTGTTTCTGGGATTGAAGTATATTCTCAAAAAGGAGAAAATAATGTTACTTGATTTTTTTATTGCCGCAGTGATTGGCTATTTACTTGGCTCAATTCCCTTTGGTCTTTTGCTTACTAAACTTGCTGGAAAAGGCGATATTCGCGACATTGGCTCAGGTAATATTGGTGCAACTAATGTGCTTCGCACTGGCAATAAATGGCTAGCGATTGCAACTTTATTACTTGATGCAGGTAAGGCAGCTTTAGCGGTTTTTATTATTTCTACTATTTTTGCCAACCTTGGCTATACTCTACGCATTAGCATTTTTGCTGGCCTGTTTGCTCTTATAGGTCATTTATTTCCTATTTGGCTAAAATTTAAGGGCGGTAAGGGAGTTGCTACATATATCGGCTTTTTATTGGCCATTAACCCAATAGTTGGTATGATTTTTTGTGCAATGTGGCTGTTTTTCGCCTATGCACTTCGTTTTTCTTCTCTTGCTGCATTAGCAGCCGTTGCCGCCACCCCTTATCTTTCTTTTATGTTCTCAGGGCTTGAACTGGCCATCGGCACACTTATCATGTCGGCTTTGATATTTTTCAAACATATCGATAATATAAAACGCTTGGGGGCTGGAACGGAGCCAAAAATCGGCGACGATAAATAATGCTTATGAGGGAGTAGGATTTTGGCACCAAACCTGAGCGACAAACAACTCACCGACTGGCTTAGGTTAATCCGCTCAGAAAATGTTGGGCCTGCAACTTTTAGAAAGTTACTAAACAGATATGGCTCAGCCAGTGCCGCGCTCGATGCCCTGCCCTTTTTAAGCTCACGAGGTGGCAAAAACACCGCATTAAAAGCTCCAACAATATCTGAAATTGAAGATGAAATTGCCGCAATTGAACAATTAGGTGCAAGAATTATCACTCAAGCAGATGATGATTTTCCAAACAGCTTAAAACATATTGCTTCCTCACCTCCAATTCTAACAATATTAGGTGGGGAGGGATTAAACTATGACAAGTCCGTTGCTATTGTGGGCGCAAGAAACGCTTCTGCTGCGGGTCAAAGGCTTACAAAAACCATTTGCTCAGAATTAGGCGAAACTGGTTATTTAATTGTATCAGGTCTAGCTCGTGGCATAGATACTAGCGCTCACTCAGCCAGCCTAACCACTGGCACAATAGCGGTTTTTGCTGGCGGGTTAGATTGTATATATCCCAATGAAAATATTGCACTAGCAAAGCAAATATTTGAAAATAATGGCGCATTGATTAGCGAGATGCCGCTTGGCCTTTCTCCAAGAGCAAGGGATTTCCCCCGTCGCAATCGTTTGGTTTCTGGCATATCTAAAGGCGTTGTAATAATTGAGGCAGCAAAAAGAAGCGGCTCTCTAATCACCGCAAGGCTTGCCCTTGAGCAAAATCGTGAGGTGTTTGCTGTGCCAGGCTCTCCGCTTGACCCACGCTCAGCAGGGCCAAACAGCTTAATTAAACAAGGCGCAACATTAGTATCTTGTGCTGATGATATTATAGAAAGCTTAGAAAGTGCATTGCCATATAATAATCAATTATTTGAAAATGATGAGAATGGCGACTTTTCTTATAGCTTTGATATGAGCGCTGAGCAGGATAATGAACCAAGTCAAAATGATCGTGAACGCTTACTCAGCGCTCTAAGTCTTACCCCTATATCTGTTGATGATATTATAGAGCAGACAAAAATTTCCACCCCCTCAATTCAAACCATTTTATTAGAACTTGATATTGCTGGACGCATTGAATGGGCAAGCGGTCAGTTAGTATCTTTGAAACAATAATTAAAAAACATAATTATAAATTTGACACAACCCCTGCTTATAAGCATTTTGCGCAACAATTAAGTTACAAAACTAACAAGAAATATTGAGAAGAGCATAAATGACCAAAAAACTTGTAATAGTTGAAAGTCCAGCAAAAGCTAAGACAATCAACAAATATTTAGGCAATGACTTTGTTGTTTTAGCCTCTTTTGGTCATATTAGAGACCTGCCCTCAAAAGATGGTTCGGTGCTTCCTGATGAAGATTTTGCTATGACATGGGCAATTGATACTACTGCCAAGAAAAGAATTGCTGAAATTGCAAGCGAGCTAAAAGATGCAGATGAGTTAATTTTAGCGACTGATCCTGATCGTGAGGGAGAGGCGATTTCTTGGCATGTTCTTGAGGTTTTAAATAAGAAAAAAGCCCTAAAGGATAAAAAAGTTCAGCGAGTAGTTTTTAACGCCATTACAAAAAAATCAATACTTGAAGCTATGGCTAATCCTCGTGAATTAGATATTGGTCTGGTTGATGCCTATTTAGCTCGCCGTGCGCTTGATTATCTAGTTGGATTCACCCTTTCACCAATCCTATGGAGAAAATTACCAGGCTCTCGCTCAGCGGGTCGTGTGCAGTCTGTTACCCTACGCCTACTTTGCGATAAAGAGATGGAAATTGAGCGTTTTAATCCAAAAGAATATTGGTCTGTTCAAACGAGTTTAATTGAAAGAGCAAAAGAATTTGAAGCTCGCCTACTAACAATTGATGGCAAAAAGATAGATAAACATGATATTGCGACAGGAGATGAAGCAAAGGCGATTAAAAAGGCAATTGATTCAGGCAGTTTTGAAATTACTAAAGTTGAAAAAAAGCCAACCAAACGTAACCCTTATGCTCCATTTACCACATCATCATTACAGCAAGATGCATCTTCGCGTTTAGGATTTTCTCCAACACATACAATGCGTGTGGCGCAAAGGTTGTATGAAGGTGTTAACATTGGCGGCGAAACTGTTGGTTTAATTACATATATGAGAACTGATGCTGTTCAAATGTCACCAGAGGGCATAGCCCAAACCAGAGATGCAATTTTAAAAGAATTTGGTCCAGATTATTTACCTAAAAAACCACGCATATATCAAACAAAAGCAAAAAATGCACAAGAGGCTCACGAGGCAGTTCGCCCAACAGACTTATTTCGACACCCTAGCCATTTAAAAAACCTTGATGCAGATCAACAAAAGCTCTATGGCCTCATTTGGCGCAGAGCCATGGCCTCGCAAATGAAAGAGGCCATTATTGATCGCACAACTGCTGACATAAAACTTATCTCAGAGCATAAAGATATTATCCTTAGGGCGGTTGGCTCGGTTGTCGCTTTTCCAGGCTTTTTGGCTCTTGGAGGCGTGAAAAAGGCAACTGAGAATGATGAGAAAAAAGATGACGAGCGTGAATTACCGCCACTTGCAGTAGGTGACAAACCAAACTTAAAATCTTGCACAATAGAGCAAAACTTCACCAAACCCCCTGCCCGATATACTGAAGCAAGCTTGATTAAAAAAATGGAAGAATTAGGTATTGGTCGCCCATCAACCTATGCAGCAACTATTTCAGTTTTGCGGGATCGAAATTATGCGCGACTTGAAAAGAGAGCTCTTATTCCAGAAGATAGAGGTCGCCTAGTAACGGCATTTCTAGAGAGCTTTTTTACTAAATATGTAGAATATGATTTCACCGCATCTCTTGAACAACAACTTGATGAAGTGTCACGCAAAGAATTATCATATAAACAATTGCTTGAACAATTCTGGAAAGATTTCTCAACTCATACCGAAGAGATTAAAGACCTTCGAATCACACAAGTTCTTGATTCGCTCAATGAAATTCTTGGCGACCATATATTTCCTATTCGAGAAGATGGATCAGACAGAAGACAATGCCCGACCTGTGGCAAAGGAAAATTATCACTTAAGCTGGGTAAATATGGTGCTTTCATCGGTTGTGAAAACTATCCCGAGTGTAAACACACCGCACAATTATCAGATAGCGTGAATGGAAAAACCTCAAATGGTGAAAATAATGATGAGGAATTAGGCGTTGATCCTGATAATGGCGAATTAGTTTATAAAAAAACTGGCCGTTTTGGCCCATATGTTCAGCGCGGTGATGGCAAAGAGGCAAAGCGCTCTTCTATTCCAAAAACATGGGACCCAACCTCAATTGATCTTGAAAAAGCCCTAAGACTATTAGCCCTGCCTCGTGATGTTGGTAAGCACCCAGAAGATGGCAAGATGATTACCTCCAATCTTGGTCGCTATGGTCCTTATGTAAATCACAATGGCAAATATGCCTCACTTAGTGATGTAGATGAGGTTTTCAGCGTCGGTATAAACCGTGCTGTCGATTTGCTAGCCGCAAAAGCCGCCTCTGGTGGTCGTCGTGGTGCAACAGTGCTTAAAGAATTAGGTGATCACCCAGATGGTGGTGCAATAACTGTTCGTGATGGTCGCTACGGCCCTTATGTCAATCATGCAAAAATTAATGCCACCATTGCAAAAGACATAAAACCACAAGATGTCACACTAGAACAAGCGCTTGAAATGATTGCGGCAAAAGCATCTGCTCCGAAAAAGAAAAGAAAAACTGCCACAAAAAAGAAGCCTGTTAAAAAGAAGGCTACAGCCAAAAAGCCAACGACCAAGAAGAAGCCAGCGGCTAAGAAAAATCCTGCAGTCAAAAAGCCAGCTAAAAGCTAATGAAGAAGAATAAAAGTTTTGACCTGCCAACAAAAGAGCAAATTTTAGAAGTTCTAGCTAACGATAAAAGCATAAAAAACAGGCGTGACCTAGGTCGTGCCTTTGGCATTCGTGGTGAAAAACGAACTCCATTTAAGCTTTTACTTCGTGAAATGAAAAAACAAGGTCTTATCAACAAACCATCGGGCAATCTATCATCTTCAGTTGATTTGCCAAATGTAACAGTTTTAGAAATTGCAGGTGATGCAGACCTTGATAATCTATTTGCCTATCCTGCTAATTGGCAGGGCAAGCAGGACGAAAAACCAAAGATATTCATAAAATCAAATAGGAAGTCCACAGCAACTCCAGCCGCTGGTGATAGAATTCTTGCTAGAATTTCACAAACAGATGGGCAGTATTTTGCTACCCCCATGAAAATTTTGGATAAACCACGCAAAGCTCAAATAGGCATTATTCGTCTTGACGAAAAGGGAGCAAGACTTATCCCAATTGATCGCAAACAAAAAGAAATGCGCATTTCAAAAGCTTACTTGTTAGATGCAAAAGATGGCGACTTAGTCGAAGTAGAGGTAAAGGTCACAGGCCGTATGATGATACCTATGGCCAAGGTAAGCGCTGTAATTGGCAATCCAGCCTCTGAGGGTGCTATTTCTATGATTGCCCTGCACAATCATGAGATACCATATATTTTCTCCCCAGCCGTCCTTAAACAAGCTAGCGAACTTAAAGAAATAACCTTAAATAAGGAACAGCGAAAATTTCGTGAGGACTGGCTAGACATTCCTTTCATCACCATCGATCCAGCTAGCGCAAAAGATCATGACGATGCAGTTTATGCCAAGGCAGACGATGACCCGAACAATCCTGATGGTCATATTATCTACATCGCCATTGCAGATGTAGCAGCCTATGTAACTTCTGGCTCACCTATAGATAAAGAAGCTTATTTGCGTGGAAATTCGGTATATTTTCCTGATCGCGTAGTGCCAATGTTGCCAGAAAGAATTTCAAATGATTTATGCTCATTGATTGAGGATAAACAGCGCCCAAGTATGGCGTTAAGACTTATCATTGACAAAAACGGCAATTTGATTTCGCATCAATTTCATCGCATCATGATGCGTTCAAGGGCAAAATTATCCTACCAACAAGCCCAAGGTGCAATTGATGGTAAAACTGATGATGTTACTGCTCCGCTATTAGAGTCAATATTAAAGCCACTCTGGGCTGCTTATGAAGCTATGGCAAAAGCACGTGAAAACAGAGGGCCGCTTGACTTAGACCTTCCTGAGAGAAAAATAACTTTAGATAAAGAGGGAAAAGTAAAAGCTATCCATCAACCAGAGCGATTAGAGGCGCATCGTTTAATAGAAGAAATGATGATTGCAGCAAATGTCTGTGCCGCCATAACGCTAGAGAAATATAAAACCTCCCTGCTCTATCGTGTGCATGATGTCCCAGGGCGTGAAAAACTAATTGCCTTGCGTGAATTTTTAGCATCGCTAGAAATGTCATTTTCCAATTCAGATTCCGTGCGCCCTTCTCATTTTAATCAAACTCTAAAAGCTGCAAAACAGAATAATAAAAGCGAACAAGTCAATGAGATGGTTTTACGCTCACAAGCACAAGCAGAATATTCACCAATAAATTATGGGCATTTTGGCCTTAATCTTGACAGATATGCACATTTCACCTCGCCCATTCGTCGTTATTCAGACTTAATCGTCCATAGGGCACTCATTAGCGCATTGAAACTGGGTGATGATGGCTTGAGCCAAGAGGAGGTGGAAAGACTGTCATTAGCAGGCCAGCACCTCTCAACAACAGAGCGCCGCGCTATGGCTGCTGAGCGAGAAACAAATGATCGTCTTGTTGCACAATTTATGAGTGATAAAATAAATGCACATTTTTTTGGTCGCATATCTGGAATTGTAAAATCTGGGCTTTTCGTGAGGCTAAATGATAGCGGTGCAGATGGTTTTGTGCCTGCATCAAGCCTTGGCTCAGATTATTTCTCTTATCATGAAGACAGCCAAGCAATGGTTGGCGAAAGAAGCGGTGAAAGATTTCGCTTGGGCGATAATGTTGAAGTAAGATTGTTAGAAGTTGCCCCGTTGGCTGGAGCATTGAGATTTGAAATAATTTCTGATGGGGAAATAGTTACTCCACCTAATAAAAACAGGCATAAAACAAGAAAAAAACCATTTAGAAAAAAACGCCACCACAACAAACGATAACATGCTTGACTTTTCAATCTAAATGGCTAATTTGCGCCCAACTCATTTAAAGGGCAAACAAGCTCTTAATTCTTAGGAAAATATTATGGCTAAATCTAATTCAGTAAAAATTAAGCTAGTATCCACTGCAGATACTGGATTTTATTATGTAACAAAGAAAAATGCACGCACAATGACAGAAAAAATGGTCAAGAAAAAATATGACCCAGTTGTTCGCAAGCATGTTGACTTTAAAGAAGCAAAAATAAAATAAGTTTGCTTCATTCTTTTTGAATAAAAAAACCCGCCTTTTAAAAGGCGGGTTTTTTATTTAGATTATAACAATAATTTATTTGGCTGATCTAACTACTTATAAAAAAGGCAAAACCCTAATCTCAAAGATACTTAAATCAGCCTACCCCACGGACACAGGAGTTGCGGCGGACCTGTGCTACTTCCGTAGGAATATTGGCATAAGTGCAATATAAGATAGTATTTCGCACAAGTTAGCATTCCTTCTAATAATATAGAACAATCCAAACAAAGACGTAAAGCAAGAATGCATTTATCAATGTCAATTTCTTCTATTATGATAAACAGTTAAGCTTAATGATTATAATTAACACGAGTGTTAGGCGGCATTAAATACCACTCGATTTCGCCCAGCTTGCTTAGCCTGATAAAGAGCAACATCAGCACGTTTGAGTAGCATTTTAGCATCGCCTATACCACTAACATTCAATGCAAGCCCTGCGCTTACAGTGATATTGATTGATAGGCCAGCGCTTGTAATAAACGGAGCAGATTCAACTGCCCCTCTAACTCTTTCACCAATATTGCTAGCATCTTTTTGAGAGGTGTCTGGCATTAAAACAACAAATTCTTCGCCGCCATATCTACAAGGCAAGTCGATTCCGCGAATATTCTTTTGAATTCTAGCAGCAAATTCTACCAAAATATCATCACCAGCTTCATGTCCATAGGTGTCATTTACATGCTTAAAATAATCTATATCAAGCATCATCACGGCCATTTCTCGACCTTGTTGCATCGCTTTTGAGAACATCAAAGCTAAGTGCCGGTCAAAATAACGTCGATTATATAGCCCAGTAAGCTCATCAATAATTGCTAATTGCATAGTATTACTAACACTATCACGCAATTCAGCTGCATATCTAAAGCGTCTTACTTGTGTGCGCACCCTTGCAACTAACTCATGCTGCTCAACAGGGCGCATAATAAAATCATTCACACCAAGCTCAAGTCCCCTTACCACTTGAGCACGATTAGCTTCTTCAGCCACTAAAATAATAGGCACATTGCGCCCTTGCTCAAGGGTGCGAATTTGTGAGCAAACTCTCAAAGGGTCATGACCTGCTAGCGACATGCTCAAAATAATCAATTCATAGTTTTTTTCAGCCAAACACACTACAGCCTGTGATGGGTCTTCAAGAATATCAACATTATGCTTTAGCGCTATGTCTTGCTTTAAGCGCTCTGCATGCTGCATGTCTGTATCAACAATTAAAACAGAACTACCATCAACACTAATAGAATCCATGACACGCATAGAGTTTTCATTGGCAATTTGCTGACCAGTCGCTGCACGAGCGCGCAACTCATCAGTCAATACCTTTAATCTCACAAGGCTTTTCACCCGTGCAATAAGCTGCACAGCATCAATTGGCTTTGATAAAAACTCATCTGCCCCTGCTTCCAATCCAGCGATACGGTCTGTTGGTTGATCTAGCGCTGTCACCATTACCACAGGAATATGGTGCGTTTTAGGGTCAGCCTTTAACCTACGGCAAACCTCAAAGCCGTCCATTCCTGGCATCATCACATCAAGCAAAATAATATCAACTTCTTGCGTTGCGCATATCTCTAGCGCATCAAGGCCATTAGTTGCCGATAGAACAGTGAAATATTCAGCCATAAGCCGAGTTTCTAACAATTTTATATTGATTGGAATATCGTCAACAATCAGCACTCTAGCTGTCATTTAATTTCTTCCTACTCTACACTTAAATAAAAAATCTTTAACCATTAACTTGCAGGTCCGATATATTCCTCAATAGTTGCCAAAAAATGAGGAACAGAAATTGGCTTAGAAATATATCCATCACACCCAGCATTAAGAATGCGCTCCTCATCACCCTTCATTGCAAAAGCTGTAATTGCAATAATAGGAATATTTGCAGTATCATCATTCTCTTTAAGCCATTGTGATACAACCAAACCTGAAACTTCTGGCAACTGGATATCCATAAGAATTAAATCTGGGTGATGCTGTTTTGCAAGATCAAGCGCTTCCAAACCGTTGCGGGTCTGTATAATTGAATAACCACGTGATTCGATAAGATCATGAAATAGCTTCATATTAAGCTCATTGTCTTCTACAATCATTACAGTTTTTGTCATATTACTAGCCATTCCTGATGTTTGGCGCTTAATTCAAGGCATAAATATCAGTAAACCGTTACGAAAATTAAAATGAAACACTTAAAAACTCTTAGAGATTAGCATTATGATTAAGAAAAGCTTTACAGATGAAAAACTGAGTAATTATGCTGATATTTGCATGTCATATTTAGTTAGTGACGCCAATATTTTAGCACAATTTATGGATTTTGCTGGTTACGATCCAAATCAATTAAGAAACTCCGTTGGCTCAAAAGCAATGGCTATGGCTCTTATGGAATATTTTGCAAAAAATGAGCCAGCTCTGTTGGCTATGTGCGCTAACTCAGCAATTGAGGTTAAAGATTTCATGAATTTTTGGCAAAATCAAAATCACTCATGAAAAACATCTATAGCCTTTGCAAAGACTGCTGCAAAATATCAAAAGATAGCGCCCCTGCTATTCGGTGTAGAGAATGCGGCTCACCACGAATAATTTCGCATATAGAATTAACAAAATTATGTATTGCCCATGTTGATTGCGATGCGTTTTTCGCCTCAATTGAAAAGCGCGATAATCCTGATCTTGCGAGTAAACCAGTAATAATTGGTGGCGGTGTGCGCGGCGTAGTATCAACATGTTGCTATATTGCACGCCAAAGTGGAGTGCGTTCTGCAATGCCAACTCATCAGGCCAAAAGACTATGCCCAAATGCAATTTTTATCACTCCAAACATGGCTAAATACGTAAAAGCCAGCAAACAGATTATGACGCTAATGCAAGAGTTAACCCCATCAGTTGAACCTTTATCAATTGATGAGGCTTTTCTTGATCTATCAGGCACGCAAAAAGTTCACAAAGCATTCCCAGCTCAAATATTAGCAAGATTTGCTAAAAAAGTAGAAAAACAAGTAGGCCTAAGCATTTCTATTGGCCTAAGTCACAATAAATTTTTAGCAAAAATGGCCTCTGATCTTGATAAGCCAAAGGGTTTTGCGATTATTGGTAAAAAAGAAACTGTAGATTTTCTAGCACCAATGCCAGTATCATCAATTTATGGGGTTGGTAAGGTTTTCAGCAAAACTTTAAATGATGATGGTTTTGCTAGCATCAAAGATTTACAGGATCAAAATGAGCATGATTTGAGAGCAAAATATGGCGAAATTGGCGCAAGATTAGCGCATCTATCAAAGGGTCAAGACACAAGGTCAATTATTACCAATTCCAAAGTCAAATCAGTCAGCAATGAGACAACTTTTTTAACTAATATCAGCGACATCAACCCTCTATCAGTAAAATTATTGGAATTATGTGAGCAGGTTTCAGCGCGATTAAAGGCAAAAAACCTAACGGCTGACACAATTACACTGAAATTACGTAGCGCAGATTTTAAATTGCGCACAAGGGCAAAACATTTATATTTACCTACACAATTAGCTCATGTCATGTATGAAAACAGTTTTAGATTATTAGAATTGGAAGTGGACGGCACTGCTTTCCGCCTAATAGGCGTTGGAATGTCAGGCTTAAAAAAAAATAATGAGGAAGATCCAAAAGATCTGCTGGAGCCAAAAATTGCACTAAAGGCTGCAGCAGAGAGAGCGATAGATAAGGTTAGAGGTCGGTTCGGGGAATCCGCTCTTATCCGCGGAAAATTATTCACAAATAGTGAGATAAATATTAAAGCTAAAAGTAAAAAGGAAAATAACAATGAGCGCGATTAAAAAACTAGAACAGCTTGGTCTGAAATTAAACAAGCCGAGTTTACCAGCCGCCAATTATGTGCCGATTAAAAAATCTGGCAAGAATATATATATTTCTGGGCAGTTATCAGCAGATGAAAATGGTATAATTAGCGGCATTCTTGGCAAAAACATGCAGGTAGAAGAGGCTCAAAAAGCTGCCGCTAGTTGCGCCCTATCTATCCTATCTCACATTGTATATTCTGCAAATATTGAGCTTGATGAAATAAAATCTGTGGTAAAACTCACTATTCTTGTTTCTTCTAGTGCTGACTTCACTAATCATCACCTTGTTGCAAATGGTGCATCTGACCTTCTAGTTGAGGTTTTAGGTGACAAAGGAAAACACGCCAGAGCAGCATTTGGAGTAACAGCTTTACCACTTGGTGCCGCTGTTGAGATTGAAGCAATTATTGAAGTTTAGAGAAAATATATGAAATCTTTGATGAAAATAATCATGCAAAAACCCATAACTCACCGTGGGTTGCATGATTATAATAATGGTATAATCGAAAACTCACCCTCTGCATTTGAAGCGGCAATAAACTCTGGCTATGCAATTGAGTGTGATTTGCAATTTACTAAAGATGAAAAAGCAATTATTTTTCATGATGCAACGCTTGAACGTTTAACTAATAAGCAGGGCAAAACCAGCGATATAAGCTTAAAACAAGCAACAAATATGACGCTTAAAAATAGCGCAAACAACGACAAAATTCTCTCTTTAGCGCAAATGCTTAAACAAGTTAATGGCCGCGCCACTCTAGTGTTGGAATTAAAAATGC
>JALSJY010000185.1 GCA_026989045.1 Hyphomicrobiales bacterium
AGGCCATAACCAGGGTGAATGGCATCAGCACCAGAGGCTTTGGCAATGCGTATATATTCATCTATCTGCAAATAGGCCTCAACTGGCCCGCGCCCTTCACCAATGAGATAAGATTCATCGGCCTTAAAGCGATGTAGAGCTAATTTATCTTCATTTGCAAAAACGGCAACAGTTTTTAAGCCTAATTCATTTGCGGCACGAAACACCCGAATGGCTATTTCAGAGCGATTAGCAACCAATATTTTTTTAATCGTCATAAAAACCTCCAAAAACACTATGCCATTTTTATCAGCAAAAACTAATACCCAGTTTTGCTGATAAGCTTAAATCCTTGCTCTAAATCCCCCCAAGAGTTGAAATATCATAACCCGCATTGGCCGCAATTGCTATGACTTCCTGTTTTGAAAGACAATCGGGATTTGCTAAAGCCCATAATATTGTTGAGCGTGTTCCAGTTCTGCAATAAGCAAGCACTGGGCCATTTGAATTATTTATTGCCGCTTTGGTTTTGGCTATCATTTGCTCACTTACAGAATGGCGATTTGCAAGTGGAATATAATAGCAATTCATTCCAAGCTCTTTTGCAAGCATTTCAATATCATCATAATCAGCCATTTCTTCAACTTCGCCATCAGGACGATTGCAGATAATAGTTGCAAAATCAGCTTCCTTAATCTGCTTAATATCTGTAATTTCTATTTGGTATGCTACACTAAATTCTTTTGTTAATTTACTAATTTTCATTTTTAAAAATTCCACCAAATAAAGATTTATTGACTGTTTTCTACCCACTCTTGCCAGACTTTTGTTTTATTTTCAACAAACCAAACAGCTGTTTCTCTTGCAGATTTATAATTTTCATTCTGCCAAGCCAAAAGCTCATTCATTATATTTATTGGCATTTTTGCATTTTGAAAATAGATGGCAATTTTTGGCGCTTCAACAAATACCCTTGAAGCCAAAACGCTTACCACTGGCTCGGGAGCGAAAGCAGATGCTGAAATATCATCACACTGGATTTTTGCTAAGCATGAAAAAGCTTTTTCATCATAAGCACCCATATCTAATTGTAAAAAACTAAACTGGGTTAATATTGCATTTGGTTGCCAATAGTAAAACACCGCTGGCTCATTTTTTGAAACGGCTTCACCAATTAGCGTATCCATTTCAAATCTGTTTGTTGGCTCAATAATTTCAAACCTGTCATAAACCCCATAAGCCTTGAGCATATTACGATTTAATATTGAACAAGCCCATTCTTTTGGACAGGAAATAAATTTTGCACTTTCACCTTCACCCTTAAAAACCCTCCAATAATCTTTTAGTTGAGAAGCGCTTTTTAAATCAGGGTGATTTTTTGCAATAAAATCAGGAATAAACCAACCCTCAAGCGCTGAGCCTGAAAAACTTGCGCCAGCTCTTCTTGTTTTGTCAGCCTCTAGGGCTGAATTCCAAACCTCAGATACGCGTGCAATCCAAGCTTCTGGAACAACAGAAGGTTGATCTGTGGTAGCAATTGATGAAATAGCAGTGCTTAAGTCACCTGCAATAATTTGCGTTGAACAACCATATTCTTTTTCTAAAATCTGCGCATGAATATTGGCTAAAATTGCAGCGCTCGGCCATTGCATTGAGGCAATGCTGATAGTTTTTGACCCACATGGTAAAGAAATTTCTGGCGGGCTAATATTGGTTATTGTGCTGTCTTGAGCATTTGCAACAGGTAAAAAAGCTGAAAGAGATAAAAAAATTGCACCAAAATAAAGCAGTTTTTTTAATATATTAAAATACATGTCCACAACCTTTAACTAAGCAAGTTTAGCGGAGTTTAGCATGGTTTTTAATGCTATAAAACCAAAGAAAATTTATATCGTGACTCTTTCATATAAAATATGCAAAGCTGTAATCTGCACGGAATAATAAATTTAAATAATAATGAATTCCGGTCTAATTATAAGAGAAACAAACAGAGTATTGAGGGAAACCATGCAGATTTTGAAAAAAACATTAATATTAAGCGTTGCAGTTTCTGCGCTAACGCTAGGCGCGCCAGCTATAGCTGAAGACGTTAAATTTGGCTTTTTGGGTGGCTTTACTGGTCCAATTGAAAGCTTAACACCGCCTATTCTTGAAGGTGCAAAACTAGCTGCTAGTCACGTGAATGCGCAGGGTGGCATTTTGGGAGGTCAACTTACATTCACCTCTGGTGACACAACTTGTGCCGATGCAACTGCTGCTGCAAACGCAGCTGACAAAATGGTCAACACAGATCAAGTAAGCGCAATTGTTGGCGCGCTTTGTTCTGGTGCAACAATTTCAGCAGCAAATAATGCTGGTATTCCAGGCAATGTCGTGTTGATTTCACCAGCTTCTACCTCTCCATCACTAACAGAACTTGAAGATAACGACCTCGTGTTCCGCACAGCACCATCTGATGCCTATCAGGGTGATGTGCTAGCTCGTCTAATCCTTTCAAAAGGCATTAAAGAAGTTGCTATATCTTATGTTAATAACGACTATGGTAAAGGTTTTGCTGATGCTTTGTCTGCTTCATTTACTGCAAATGGTGGAACAGTTGCCGCATCTGAAGGTCATGAAGAAGGTAAAGCTGATTATCGTGCTGAGCTTGGCTCATTAGCTGCAACTGGTGCGCAGACTTTAGTAGTTCTTGCTTATGCTTCTGGCTCTGGTCAAACTATCTTACGCCAAGCAGTTGAGAGTGGCGATTTCACAGCCTATGTTGGTGGTGATGGCATGGTAGGCGATGAAGCCCTAACTGGCATTGATGCCGCTAGCGTTGAAGGTATGATTGCAACAAAACCAGGTTCACCTGAAGTTGCTGGTGCTGACGTTTATGCAGGCCTAGCAAGCGCTGCTGGTCTTGATCCAACATCAATTTTTGCACCTCAAGCTTATGATGCGGCGTTTATTTTGGCACTTGCTGTTGAGCAAAAAGGTTCAAGTGATCGTGATGGCATGAGTGCAGCTGTTCGCTCTGTTTCTTCTGCTCCGGGTGAAATTATTCTTCCAGGTGAATGGGACAAAGCTGTTGCATTGCTAAAGCAAGGCACAGAAATCAACTATGAAGGGGCTTCTGGCTCACATGAGTTTGATGCGGCTGGTGATGTTCCTGGAACTATTGTTGAATTGGTAGTTAAGGGCGCAACATTTGTTGAAGTTGGCCCTGCGAAATAATCTTTTAGATTATTAAAATTTTTTTAAAAGCCCGATGAATATTTCATTGGGCTTTTTTATTTTCCTTTTGCTGATGAATTACTTCAGGGATTAAGCCTTTTGGGGCATATCTTAGTGCTATTGTTATCACTAGACCCAAAACAAACACCCGCATTTGTAATGCACGGCTTTCTATTTCAGGAATTGCACCCCAGCCAAAACCATCAGATATGGCAGAAATATTGATAAATAAAGCCTGACTAACAGGCTCGCTTAACACCCAGACAATATAGATGAATACACCACCAAAAACAGCACCAAAATTATTGCCAGCACCGCCAACAATTACCATCACCCAGATAACAAAAGTATGATTGATTGGTTGATAGCCACCGGGGTCAAAAATTTGCGCAAAGCTAGTTAAAATCGCCCCGCCAATGCCTATTAAAACAGAGCCGAAAATGAAAATTTCTAACTGGCGGGATTTAACATTTTTACCCATTGAAGCGGCGGCAATATGATTATCACGAATTGAGCGCATCATGCGACCCCAAGGGCCAGAATAAGCACGTTGAATTAAAAATAACGCACCAAGCACCACTATCAGCACCACTATTAAAAAGCTTGCGCGCGCATAAACAAATGATTCTAGAGTTTGCACCCCCATTAGTTGAAAATCTTGCGGCTTTGGCACTGGCCATGGCACTGGCGAAACCGTTAGCGTTCCTTTAGTTAGCCAATCCATATTCTTTATCAAAGCACGAATAATTTCTGAAACACCAATAGTTGCAATCGCTAGATAATCCGTTCTTAGGCCAAGGCAGATTTTGCCAATTATATAAGCAACTCCAGCGGCTAATATTCCACCAAATACCCAACCCAAGACAACAGGCAAACCTAGCCCACCAACAAAACCCGCAGTGCTTTCAATATATTTTGCTGCGGGGTCAATCTGGCTTCTAAATATTATATAGGCGCTAAACCAAGCTAAAACTTGTGCTATTCGAAAGGTCTTACCTTTAATGCCAAAGCGTGGTAATTTATTTGCGCCAATGATTAGTAAAGCGCCAATACCAGCCGCAACTATTGCTTTAAATAGTAAAAACGGGCCTTGTGAATCCCAAAATTCCATATTTATAGGCACTGAAATAAAGGTGACGGCAAAACCACCAATCATAATAAAACCCATGATGCCAAAATTAAATAGTCCGCCATATCCCCATTGGATATTAAGCCCTAACGCTATAAGAGAATAAGCCGCCGCCTCCACCATTAAACGAGTAGTAAAAGGTGCTCCCATCACCAACCCAACGCCAATGATTAAAACAAACAGCAAGCTATAAAGAATTATCGCTCGTTTAATCATGAGCTAGCCCCCTTAAAAATTCCTGTAGGGCGCACTAATAAAACAATTACCAAAATCACAAATGCCACGGTTAATTTATATTCTGTTGGCACAAGCGAGAGATCATTTGAAATCCAACTTGGTAAGTTTTCTCTGAATGGGCGAAGCAAAACTGCCCAGTTAAACACTGCTAAAGTTTCAGCAAATCCAACCAAAAACCCACCAGCAATTGCGCCATAAGCATGACCCAAACCACCAACAATTGCAGCAGCAAAAATTGGCAATACGATATTAAAAGCAAGGTCTGGTTTTAGCGTCACATCAAGCGCCAACATTGTTCCCGCCATGCAAGCAAGAGCGCCAGCGATTACCCATGTCACCCTTATTACTAATTTGGTGTTTATGCCTGAAACTTGCGCAAGATCGGCATTATCAGCCATGGCGCGCATTGCCTTGCCAAATTTTGATTTGGTGAGGAAAAAGTGCAAGGCAAGCACTGCAACAATTGTTACTAATATCATTAGAATTTGCGGCTGTGTTACTGATATAGGTCTAGTTGCACCAAAGAATGACATATCAATTCTATAAATTTCTTTTGGCGCTTCTGCAAAAAATGTGCGGCTTTTAACTCCAAAAAACAGGCGGATTAAACCTTGTATCATCAAGGTAACGCCAATTGAGGCAATCAATAGAGTAACAGGTTTTGCTCCCCTTGCGCGTAAAGGGGCATAAAAACCCTTGTCAATTCCCAACGCCAAACCAGCGGCAATAACCATAGCGATTGGCAACACCATAAAACCCATAGGCAGCGGACCAGTTAAACCGATAGCTGTGGCAGCCGCAACTAAAATAAAGGTAACAAAAGCCCCTAAAGTCATCATGTCGCCATGCGCAAAATGAGCAAATCGCAATATGCCAAAAATCAGTGTGATGCCAATTGCACCAAGCGCATAGATTGAACCAAGCACTGCGCCTGAAATTATAACCTTGTTAAAAAAGAAAATAAATTCGTTCATAATTATTGCCTAAATATCCTATCCGCCCAAAAAGCTTTTTGCTACTTCTGGATCGTTTAATAAATCCTGCCCAGAGCCAGTGAATGAATTTTTACCACTTGCCAAAACAAAACCCTTAGTTGCAAAGCTAAGCGCTTGTTTTGCATTTTGCTCAACCATTAAAATACCAACTCCAGAGGCGTTGACTTTTTTTATCTGTTCAAAAATTTCAATCACATAACGTGGTGAAAGACCCGCTGATGGCTCATCAAGCATTAGCAAAGAGGGCTTGCTCATTAGCGCCCTGCCCATTGCAACCATTTGGCGCTGCCCACCAGAAAGTTCACCCGCTGGCTGATTTCTTTTTTCTTTCAGCGGGGGAAACATTTCATAAACCTCATCAAGCGTATCAGAAAAATCATCTTTCCTGATAAAAGCTCCCATCTCAAGATTTTCATGCACACTTAACGAGGTAAAAACATTTTTTTCCTGCGGCACAAATGACAAGCCAGCAGGGACAAGTTTATCTGGTAGGGAATTTGAAATTTCCTGCCCATTAAAAATTATTTCGCCAGATGTCACTGTTAAAAGACCAAAAATAGCCTTTAGGGTTGTTGATTTTCCAGCCCCATTTGGCCCAACAATTACCCCAATATCGCTTTTTTCAATTGCCATATCCACACCATTTAAAATTGGCGCGCCACCATATCCTGCAATTATGTTTTTTACATCAATAAGAGCCATTATGCTTCCTTTGGACTTGTGCCAAAATAGGCTTCAATAATTTGTGGGTTTTGACGAAGTTCCTCCATTGGCCCCTGAGCAATAACTTCACCTGCCGCCATAACAATCACCGTTTCGCAAAGGCGAGCGATTAAATCCATATCATGCTCAATGACAAAAAAACTATATCCCAATTCTTTATTCATACGCTCAATGTTGGAAGCTAAATCATTTAATAAAGTGCGGTTTACCCCCGCTGCAACCTCATCAAGCAAAACGATTTTTGCATCAACCATCATAGTGCGACCAAGCTCAAGCAATTTTTTCTGCCCACCCGATAGATTTCCCGCAAGCTCGTTTTTTACATGGCTTAATTTTAAAAAATCTATCACGTCATTAGCTTTTTGACGTACTTTCAAATCATGCTGTTTTACCAAAGATGGCTTAAGCCAAGTATTTAACAGGCTTTCACCTGGTTGCTCACCAGGCACAACCATTAGATTTTCTAAAGAGCTCATGTTTGAAAACTCATGCGCTAATTGAAATGTTCGCAATATGCCAAGCTTAAATAATTCATGCGGTGGCAGGCCTGTTACATCTTTATTATCAAAAAACACCTTGCCGCTTGTGGGAGGTAAAGTGCCAGCAACAATATTAAATAAAGTAGTTTTGCCAGCACCATTGGGGCCAATAAGCCCAGTGATTGTGCCACGCTCAACCTTGAGCGAGCAGTTATTTACCGCCGCTAAGCCACCAAAATGTTTTGAGATATTTTTTACATCAATAATTATATCAGATGACAATTTTATACCCTTACCCCCAATAAAAACCATAGGCATAAATGCCAACCAAATAGTATCTGCTCATAAGCTGACTAAATGGTCAATATTGAAAGTTAAAACAAACGTAAAAAAAGGGCGCTAAAGCGCCCATAAATTAGTTTTAGTTTATTAGGTTTTTAAGCTAAAGCACCAATTACAGCTTCGATACGTTTTTTCATAGTTCCTGCATCAAATGGTTTGATGATGTAATTATTAACGCCAGCGGTAATTGCTTCTTGAACCTGCTCTTTATCAGAGCGACCAGTTGCCATTATGAATGGCATTTTTGAGGTCTTAGGGTGTTTGCGTAAAACTTTTAACAAGGTCAGCCCATCAATATCAGGCATGTTCCAATCTGAAATAATCAGATCAAATTTGTCTTTTTCAATTTTACCCAAGGCATCGCGACCAGATTTGGCTTCGGTAATATCTTTAAACCCAAGTTGGCCTAAAATATATTTACAAATGCCACGCATAGATTGCTGGTCATCAACGATTAAAACATTTATTGAGGCGGCTTTTGGCATTTTATTTTACTCTACTCTTAATTACTAAATTACACTTATTTGCCACTTAGGTTTTACTCTAAGGGAACATAATTAAATTATGTGATAATACTTAACGTAAAAGTGCTAATTTTTTCTCAATTTAAAGATTAACATTTATATTTTTGCTAAGGCGCTAGATATTCTGCTGGCAATTGCTTCAATTGGCGCTTGCTCGGCCACAGCCCCAATTTCAAAGGCAACGCGAGGCATTCCATAAACTAAGGCAGATGTTTCAGATTGACCCAAGGTAAAACTTCCCACGTCGCGCATCTTCTTTAAGCCCTCAGCACCATCTTTTCCCATGCCAGTTAAAATAACTCCAACGGCTTTATTTCCAACAGTTTTCGCAACAGATGAGAATAATACATCAACACTTGGTTTGTGACCTGAAACATCTTCACCGTCCTGCAATCGGCATTTTAATTGCCCTGAGCTTTTCTCAATTAAAAGATGCATGCCACCTTTAGCAATATAGGCATTTCCAGCCTCAATAACCATTCTATCTTGTGCTTCTTGCACCTTTATGGTGCATAAATCATCAAGCCTAGTTGCAAAGCGTGAGGTAAAGCCCTCTGGCATATGCTGGGCTATTACAATTGGGGGGCAGTCTTTTGGTAAAGATACAAGCACTTCTCTTATTGCCTCAACGCCACCAGTTGATGCACCAATTGCAATCAGTGAGCCAGCTGGCCCTTTGGCTGAGTGTAGATTAACTTTTGGGGTTGGGGCACGCATGCCACGCGATCTGGCAGAAGATTTTGCCGCTGCATGCACTTTTTTACAAACATCAGCACCAAATTCATCAAGGCCATTTGTTATGTTAGCATTTGGTTTTGCAACAAAATCCACAGCTCCAAGTTCAAGCGCTAATAAAGTCTCCTCGGCACCTTTTTGGGTAAGGGTTGAGACCATTACTACTGGCATAGGCTTGAGGCGCATCAGCTTGTCTAAAAATTCCAAACCGTTCATATTTGGCATTTCAATATCAAGCGTTAACACATCGGGATTTAGATCTTTAATTTTTTGGCGCGCATCTATTGGATCTTTTGCCGTGCCGATAACTTCAATGCCAGCATCATTATTTAACACTCTTGATAAGATTGAGCGGATAAGGGCTGAATCATCAACAACCAATACTTTAATATTTTCCTTACCACTCATGCAACATTACTTTTTTCTTGTGACATAAGAGAGCCATATATTGTTTTGCCAACTAATTGGAATTTAGTGCTATTTCGACCAACATTTTCTGAATGACCAATATACATATAACCATCGGGCGCTAATACATCTCCTAATTGTGAGAATAATTTATCCTGCACGGGTTTGTCGAAATAAATTGCTACATTGCGACAAAAAATTGCATCAAATGGCCCTTTAATTGGCCAAGGGTCGAACAGATTTAGCGACTTAAAAATAATTGTCTTGCTCATTTCTTTTGGAATACGAATTGTGCCATCTCCTGGGCGTTCAAAAATACGCGCCCTCTCAGGGCTTAGGCCAGCCAATTCGCTCTCAGGGTAAATTCCCTTTGCAGCTTTATTGACAACATCTGTATCAATATCCGAGGCAAGTATTTTGAAGTCCCAGCGCTTTAATTCAGGATATTTAGAAATTAAACACATTGCAATTGTGTATGGCTCTTGCCCTGTTGAGCAACCAGCTGACCATATTCTCAGCCTTGGCCTGCCATTCGCTCCTATGCGTGGTTTTTGCGCAATTACTTTTCCAATATGGGAAATTAAATGATCAAAATGATGATCCTCGCGATAAAAGCGCGTCAAATTTGTAGTTAGAGCATTTACAAAATTCTGCTTATCTATTTTTGTGGATTTAGCGCTATCTAAAAAATCAAGATATTTCGTAAAACTATCAATTGATAGTTTTTTCATCACCTTGCTAAGGCGCGAAATAACCAATGTGCGCTTTGCGTTGCTAAGAGAAATTCCTGCAACCTCAAGCAAACGCTTTTTGACAAGATTAAACTCTTTGTCACTTAAAGAAATATCATCTTTTTCCATTATTTTATCAGCGCTCCATATTGTATTTAACTAGTTATTTAAACAATTTGGTAAAACTTAAGAGTCTTTAAGAGGCGATTCTATTATCAATTTCTTGAGTAATAATCCTCACTTCATTTTCAATATCCCCCAGCCTCTTATCTCCAATTGTCAATTCATTAGTAATTATACTCGTTTCATTACTTATATTTTGTAAATATGTTTGCAAATTAAAGATTATTTTTTCTAAAGCCTTTGTTTGGCTTGCAGACTGCTCACTTTCATCTCGCCCGCGAGTAGCAAGAATGCGGATTTCTTTAGCTGACTTAGAGGTGGCTTTGGCTAAAGTGCGCACCTCTTGCGCTACAACTGCAAAGCTAGCGCCGTTTTTACCCGCCCTTGCAGCTTCAATTGCAGCGTTAAGTGCCAATAAATTAGTTCTAAATGAAACATCTTCGATTGAAGCAACCATATTATCAATTTTTTGAGTTAACTCATTAACACTCATAATTGTACTATAATTTTGCTGTGCGGCTTGGTTAGCCTTATCAGCTAAAATGAGTGCATCTTTGCCAATATTATCAATTTCTCGCGCACCAGATTTTGATGTTTTAATAGTATCGCTCACAAAAGAAATTTGCTCGTTTGCGCCTGATGAAATGGTTGAAATTTTTGACAAAGCTTGCTTATGGCTATCAAATAAATTTGTCATTTCATCTAGTTTTACTTTCAAATTGGCTGTGTTTCTTGCTTCAACATCGCGCTGTGCAGCAAGTTTTGAAATTGCTAATCGCACGGCATTTACCTGATTATTCATTCCTGCATTGGGTAGTGATTTGCCTGCATTGGGTGGGGACAATAAATCTCCGTCCATAATGTCATCACTCACAATATCATCAATTGCTAGCATTGAGCGATCTAGTAATTCCATGCCAAAATTTAATTCATCAAGGGCTGGAAATAATATTGTCTGTTTGTCAGAAAAACGAAATGATGTATTTCCTTCAGCTAGGCTTGAGGTAAATTTGCTAAGTTGATTGCGGCCAACTATTAGACCGGCGCGATGAAACCCTATAATATAACTATTTACGTCTGCTTCATCATCACTTTTTATTTGTGAGATGGTGCAATCATAGGGGCGTTGATTTAATGTTACTCGTTGATTTGTTAAATCATATAACATGCCAGCTTTAAATTCATCGCCAAATAGTGAAGTCAGCGAAACGCCAACTACTGCCCTATCCTCAAGTGCTTTAAGGCCAGCACTTACAAGTATAATTCTTCCATTTGCATCAGATAATAAAACAGGGGTTTGTAAAGTCTGTAACGCTTGTTTATATCTTGTTTCATTTTGAAAGTAATGAGTTAAGTTAGCCAGCTTTTGATTTAAGTTATTTTGTGCCTTATCAGATTTTTTTGCTAATAAAAGCAAAACAACCCCCAAAACAACCCAAAAAGCCAGCATAATGAATATTGCGGTTTTTACTCCTGTAATAAAACTGACAAGCAAGCCGAGTCCAAATAAAACTGGAATGCATAAAATTACTAATAACGCTATTGAAAAATGGCGCATTAGGAAACCACCCGCGATTTTGGCAAGTATAAATACATAAGTGTAAATTAAAGCTGAAATGGTTAACGAAACCTAACCAAAGGCTGTGCTTGTCAATATTTTGATAACTAATTCACAATATTTATGAAAAAATACTAAAATAACTCAATATCATCATCTGCAGGTTTAGCAATTTTTTGTTTTCCAGCAAATGCTATTTCTTTAGAAACAATATTTTGACCAGTTTCACTATCAAGGCGCTTTACTCTTGCTCGTCCACTTGTAGGGCTAAAAAGCACTCTTCTAGCAAAATTTCCGCCCATATCTTCCGAGGCTATTTTATAACCCTCATCAGACAAAAACTTATGCACAAAGACAATATTGCTAGCGCCAACATCGTTAAGGGCAGAGTTTATCTTGCCTCCGCCAAACACTTTAATCTCTAGATTTTGTTTTAAGCCAGTGCCTTTCTTTAATACCATATTTATCAGCTCTTCCATCGCATAAGCGCCATATCTAGCTGATGCACCAAAGCGGTCTTTGGCAGAGCCTGATTGTTCGGCTAGTAAAAAATGATTCATGCCGCCAACTTTTGCCTGCGTGTCACGCACACATGCAGCGATGCATGATCCCAAGACCGTTGAAAATGTAACATTTTGCATTGCAGAAACATGGCAATCACCTTGGTGCACGGTTGTTACCACAGGTTTGTTTATAGTTGCTTGGGTTGATTTTCTTAATGACATTAAATTTTCTTATAAACTATTTGATTTATAAGTAACAAACTAACCAAGGAATGTAAGTGAATTGTTAACCACATAATAAATCTTATGATTTTTTATGTAAATGCAAAGATTGGCTTTAACTTTTACCTTTATTATGGACTTAGGGAACAAATTTAGGAAAAGCCTATGACACTAAAAAGACTTGCAACAGAATTAGATGAAACCACACGCCAAACCGTTGAAATGGTAGATGGAATTATAAAAGCTTTATCAATGTTGCAAGATAAGAATATGTCATGCGAAGAGGCGCGTAAACAAGCAATGAATGAAATTGTGTTTGCCCTGCAAGCTCAAGATAGAATTGAGCAACGTTGTAATAATATGGCAACGGCGGTGCGTAAAATGGTTGATAGCGATGATAATATCGATAATAAAAAATTTGATGAAATTTGGTCGCATTTAACGCTAGATGAATTAGCGGTGCCAAAAATGTCTGGGGTTGCGGCGCGTTTGGATCATGGCGAAGTTGATTTATTTTAAATAAAAAGAAAATTTTAAAATAAAAGGCGCTTAAATAATTCAAGCGCCTTTTATTTGTCTATTTGTTAATAAAATTATTCATCTAATTTTGCACCATCAACAATAGCATGCAAATCAATCAAGCCTACCATACGTTTATCATGGGTAATAATGCCACGTAGAAGCTCGTTGTCACTTGCTGAATTATTTTCAGGCACGGGGTGAACATCGCTTTTCTTAACGGTTAGAATATCACTGACAGCATCAACCAAGATGCCAACAAATTTGTCGTCAACCGACATTACAACAACAACATGAGTTTTTGTCGGTGAGGTTTTACCTTCGCCAAAGCGAGCCCTAAGATCAAAAATTGGCACAATAGTTCCGCGTAAATTTATTACTCCGCGCACAAATTCGCGAGTATTAGGTAATGGTGTTGCGCCATTCCAAGCACGAATTTCTCTTACTGTAGTTATTTCAACTGAATAGGTTTGCTCATCAATAGAAAAGGCAATAAGTTGCAAGCTATCTACCTCTGCAACTTCCCCATTATTTGCTTCATTATTAAGATGTAATGCTTCCATTTTAATTTCCTTTTCTCAAAGTATATCTTTATTTTATAATATTCATTAAGCTACATTGCGGCGCGAAGTTGGGCTAGAGTTGCGCAGTCCTTGAACATCTACAATCAAACCAACAGAGCCATCTCCAAGAATTGTGCCGCCCGCAATACCATCAATCCTCTCAAAATTCTCTTCTAAACTTTTAATTACAACCTGTTGTTGGCCTATTATTGAATCGACGATGATAGCGAGTTTATTTGAGCCATCAGCTTCACAAAGCACTACAAATCTATCCTTATCATCGACATCTGTAGGCAATTCAAAGCGCGTTGCTAAATCAATAGAGTGAACATATTCACCACGCACCTGTAAGACTTTTGCTCCCGTTGGTAATTTACCAAAATCTGCTCTTGCACATTGAATAGTTTCAACGATTGATGAAAGTGGAATGACATAAGGGCAGCCGCCAACT
>JALSJY010000186.1 GCA_026989045.1 Hyphomicrobiales bacterium
GTATATTGTCTAAGTTTTTATTTGAAAAAACCTGACCCTGATTAGGAGTTTTTTGCGCTAATTTTGACATTGCTGGCTATCCTAGTTTACCAGCAATAATGACAAAAAAGTTATTTCAGAGCAATTAAGATAGATACCTTAGGTATTCGTTTGTATTAAAATTGAAACTGCTCGTTAAGAACTCTTTCTTCAAGTCCGTGCCCAGGGTCAAATAATAGAGTAACTTTTTGTGACCTGTCTTCGCACACAATCACTTGTTTTATGTTTTTAAACTCAACATTGTCAGCAACAGCACTGACTGGGCGTTTATTAGTTTCTAATGTTTCAAATGTAACAGAGGAGGAGTTTGGCAAGATAGCACCACGCCATCGCCTAGGTCTGAAAGGGGAAATTGGGGTGAGAGCTAAAAGCGGCGAATCAATTGGTAGAATTGGTCCATGGGCAGAGAGATTGTAAGCAGTTGAGCCAGCAGGTGTGCTAAGCAAAATACCATCGCATATCAATTCTTTTAGTCTTACTTTTCCATCGATGATGATTTTAATTTTTGCTGCCTGATAAGTAGTGCGAAAAAGCGAAACCTCATTAAGTGCTAAAGCCTTGTGACTTTTTCCATCATTGTCAGTAACTGTCATGGCTAGTGGAAAAATATCCTTGGGGCGAGCAGCATTGATTCGCTCCATTAGATCATTGTCATGAAAATCATTCATCAAAAAGCCAATTGAGCCGCAATTCATGCCATAAACAGGAATATCGTGCTGCATGGTCTTGTGCAGGCTTTCTAACATTAACCCATCACCACCCAAAGCCACCACCACATCTGCATCTTTGAGTTTAGTGTCGCCATAAAGAGTGCGTAGTTTTTTCATTGCGCTAATGGCTTTTGGCGCATCACTTGAAACAAATGCTATTTTTTTGATTTTATTTTGCATAAATATCTCACTGAAAGAAGTTTTTTGTTTAACTAATACGTTTGTTCAGAACTAACATGCCAAGCTTTGAAAGTGAACTAGCTTAAATTTATCAGTTGTTTTTTTAATAATCTTGTTGCTGAAATGCTATTATTACTATGTTTGCTTCACTTTTACTAAAATTCTTGCACTTTTGCTAAAATTCTCTCTTGCGCAAAATTGTAGTGAATGATAGCAACGCCTTTGTTGCCGGTATAGCTCAGTTGGTAGAGCATCTGATTTGTAATCAGAGGGTCGGGAGTTCGAGTCTCTCTGCCGGCACCATTTTATGATCTCGCGGTAATTCGCTTTGCTCATACCTCCGATGGGGCGCGGCAATGCTCCGTTACAGGAACGCCGCTCTCAGCCTGACGTAAGATGCCCATGATCTGTGCATCGCTAAATCGTCTATTCTTCATTCAAAATCTCCTCAGACTATTATGACAAGAAAATTCTACTTATGAACACCTTTAATTTTAGGGGGGATTACCCCCTCTTTGTACTATAGTTAGTTTTTCTATTACAATTATCCTCCAATTTTATTCATTTCAAACGGAGTAGTTTGATAGATTTGGTTGATCCAGTTTTGAAAGAATAAATAGCCGGTTGCGCGCCAAGTGTTTAACGGCTCTTTGTTGAAGTCATCATTAGGAAAATAATTCACTGGCAGTGCTGGGTCTAAACCTGCTTTTTGGTCACGCACATATTCATTTGCTAGTGAAAGATTATCATATTCAAAATGATTTAGCATATAAAGCGCATTATATTCATGATCTTCTAACATGCAGATACCAATTTCATCGCTATCAATTAGTATTTCAAGCGAATTATCTTTGGGCAATGTGCTACGGTCAATATCATTATATCGTGATGCAGGGATTGCGAAATCGTCTGAAAATCCATGCAATAATGGTGAGTTTGGTTTTTTATTTTGATGGCGATAAACCCCAATGGCTTTTTTATCGCGGCGCAGGCGTTTAACGTCGTGAAAGTGGTAAAGAGCAGCCTGCATAGCCCAGCATATAAATAAAGGAGCATGGACATTTGTTTGTGTCCAATTCATAATTTCAATCATTTCAGGCCAATATCTTACCTCTTCAAAGGGTAAATGTGCAATTGGTGCGCCAGTAATGATAAAGCCATCAAATTTTTGCTCTTTAACATCTTCCCACTTGGAATAAAAATCTTGAAGATATTTTTCAGGGGTGTTTTTAGATTTATGCTCGCTAATACGCACAAGAGTTAAGTCTATTTGCAAAGGAGTAGCCGCAATTAGGCGAGCAAATTGAGTTTCGGTGCGTTGTTTATTGGGCATAAGATTTAATAAGCCGATTTTGAGCGGGCGAATATCTTGCCTTGTTGCACGACTTGAATCCATAACAGCAACGCCCTCGGCCTCAAGGGTTTTGCGGGCTGGTAGATTGTCAGGTATTCTTATGGGCATTATATTTGCCTTTTATAAATATTGTTTTCGTTTTTTAGCGGTTTTGTATAGCTTTTTGCATGAGTGACATAAAATCTTTTGCATCACGAATTGTTGCCACATCGCTTGAGCTGATAATATAACCATACCGCGTAGCAAGCGCTTTATAACGTGGTAATCTGTCATGCAATAATGCTTCAAAACCCCAGCTAGCAAATTGTTTTGGATCAACTTCCATATCAGTTTTATGATCGTGCAATTGCTTATATTCAGCCCATTTTTGCTTTAAAAATTGCGGGCGATAATACATTGGCTTTGGTGATTTTTTAAAGCGAGTAATCAATTTTTGAGCATCATCTTCATTGCCTTCAATATAAAGTAAAGCTGTATTTTTAGTGAGAGTTTTTATGACTTCATCATTTGGATTTTCAACATCAATTACTTCGATTAAAGAGCCACCAGTATCGGCAATAAAATTATTGCAATCATAAAGATCTTTTGCGCGTTCAATAAAGTGAGGAATATCTTTTAATGTGGCAATTTCGGCAATATAATGCTGCTCTTGACGCTTTTGATATTCTTCAAACGCTAAGCCACCCTTTTCAATGTCACCAGGCGTGCCAAGATAAGTTGACAGCGGGGAAAGATTATCAAAAGTCAGATTTGATGAAATATAAATTGAATCAGAGGATAATAAATCACGTAAAAAAGGAACCTTCATCGCCTCGCGTTTAAAATTATCAACAATAAATTCGCTCATGTGGCGTGTGCCTATGCGATAATCAATAGAATAATGAAACCAATCATCTTTTCGCAACAGGGCAGAAAGACGAGTTTTACCAACTCCAGCCATACCAAAAACAGTGATAGCGTGTTGCTTGGCGTTTAAAAACTGCTCTGAACTTTCAAATAACATAGTTTAGCCTGCTTTATATTTCTTAAAATATGGTTTTATAAATAAAGCATTTAGCTTATCTGCAACCTATGCACAAGACTTGCAAATGCTGGTAATATTTTGCCCTAATTGGGCATGAATTGCCTAGTGCTTGGTTGTTTTTTCCGTATTCTAGCTTTTCGCAAGCAGTGAATAAATAAAAATGCTATAAAATCAATCTGTTAAATAGTTGGCATCATGTTTGCATGTTGATAGCTGGAAAAGGCACATATTGTGTCACAACTATCAGTGGAGAGTATTTATGGGTATTTATGGAGCATTAGCTACAGCAGTTACGGGTTTAAGGGCGCAATCATTCGCACTTGAGAATATTTCAGGCAATATAGCGAATTCGCAAACGACTGGCTATAAACGGATCGAAACAAGTTTTATTGACCTTATTCCAGATGCACCAATTAAACAGCAAATTCCTGGCACTGTGATTGCTCAATCACGAAGCACTGTTAATGATGCAGGTGATATTGTTTCATCTTCTAATGATACATATATGGCTATTAACGGCTCTGGGTTTTTTGTTGTAGAAAAGCAAATTGGTCAGAATGATGGTAAAGCCATTTTTGATGGAGCTAGTTATTATACGCGACGTGGTGACTTTGATATTAACCAAGAGGGATATCTAGTAAATGGGGCTGGTTATTTTCTCAAAGGTCTTGAAATTGATCGCGCCACCGGTAATGTTTCAGGCTCTGTTCCTGATGTTATTCAGCTTTCAAACGCATTTTTGCCTGCTCAGCAAACAAATCGACTTGATTACCAGTTAAACTTACCACAATTGCCAAAGAATGCAGGTTACGATGCCTCTTCTCCTAATAGTGAAATAATGGATGCAGCAAATTATGTTGCAACGCCTGCTGATATTACAGCAACTGCAACTGGAGCGGCGCTGACAGGGGCAAACAATGCCGCAACCGTGATGGCTGCTGGTGAAAGTCTAGCTCTTAGTGTTGATGGTTCAGATGTAGTTTTTGATTTTTTTGATGGTAATGCTGGTGCCTATGCTGGATCAAATATTGGCATAGATGTGCAGACTGTTGCTGCAGTTGATATTACAACGGCTTTAGCCAATATGCAGGCTGGACTTCAGGCCTCTGGTGTTGCTGGAACGGGAGATGCAACTATTGCTATTGCTGGTGGTAATCTTGAAGTGACACTTGGCACAAATACAACCGCTTCTTTCAGCGCCACTGATGGCACAACTGGCCTTGGTTTAGCTGCCGCTGCAAATGATCCCATTGATAGCTCACTAGCAGTTCGTGTGCCAGTAATTCAGGCTCAGCAAAACGCTGCTTTTCTTTCTAACTCAGTCGCAGGTGGAGCGGTTACAGTTTATGCTTCTAATGGCTCACCCGCTAACGTTCAAATTCGTTGGGCAAAAATTGACCAGCCAGAACTTGGTGGCCCTGATCGCTGGAATATGTTCTATATGACCAATAGTGAGGCCGTGGGTGCTGAAACTATGTGGGTAAATGCAGGTCAGGATTATGACTTTAATTCATCAGGCTCTATGACACCTGCTATCACTAGCACAACTCTAAGCAATTTAAGCGTTAATGGCGTTGCTATTGGAGATCTAGTGCTTCAACATAATGCCTCAGGAGTAACGCAATTTGCTGACCAAAGCGGTGCCGCTCAGGTAACTGCAATGTCGCAAAATGGCTATCCTGCTGGAGAATTTATTTCGGTAACTATCAATGAAGCAGGGCGGGTTGTTGCCTCATATACAAACGGCCAGCAGATTGAAGTTGCTCAGGTTGTGGTGGCAAGTTTTAATGCCCCAAATTCAATGAAGCGCCTAGATGGTGGTCTTTTTGCAGCAACATCAGAATCTGGTGAAGCCATACTTGATGGTGGAAATGGAATCTTGGGTGGAGCATTAGAATCATCAAACACTGATATTTCAGAAGAATTTACCAAATTGATTGTTACCCAGCAGGCATATACCGCTGGCACAAGAATTGTTTCAACAGCCGATGAGATGCTTAAAGAAGCTCTTAATATGGTTCGCTAATTAGTTGATTAGATGAGGGGTCAGGTAATTTTTCCTGACCTCTTGAATATTTTAGGAGTATTGCGCCATGGGTCTTTCTGTATCACTTTCAAATGCACTTTCGGGTATGAATGCAACTCAAGAAGGTCTTGAGGTTTTATCACGTAATATTTCTAACGCAGGCTCACCTGGCTATCATCGCCAATCATTAGTGCTTACTGATAGAAATAGTGTTTCTGGCTCTTATGTAAATTCTATTGGCACAGAGCGAGCGTTTGTTTCTGCACTTCAAGTGCAATATGGACAGAATGCCTCCTCATTAGGCTATGCAGATTCACGAGCTGATTCTTTAGCTCAAGTTGAGCAGGCTCTTGGGAAAGTTGGTGATGCTGGGGCTCTAGGTACTGTTTATCAGGACTTTGAAAATTCTTTGCAGGGATTAGTTACTAGCCCTGACGATTATGCCACTCGCGCTCACGTGGTTTCCTCTGCACAGGATCTGGTTGAGTCATTAAATAGAACTACTAATACGATTCAAGAGTTACGACAGGACTCTGAAGTTCAGATGGCATCTCATGTAGCTGAATTAAATAGTATGCTTGGCTCGCTTGAACATGTTAATAATGAATTAAGAGATTTTAGCATCCAAGATTCAGGGCGTAATTCGTTACTTGATGAGCGTGACAGGTTGGTTGCGCAAATATCTGAACTTGTTGATGCCAGAGTTGAATATCGCAATGATGATAGCGTCGCTATGACTACCACTTCTGGTCTTGGTTTGATTGATACTGGCGCAACGATTTTTGAATTTAGCGGGGTAGGGACAATAAATGCTAATTCACAATTTAGTTTTAACGCTAATGAGAATGGGGTAGGAACTTTATCTGCGATAACTCCATCTGGATATGTGGTGAATGTGATAGAACAGGGCATGGTGCGCTCCGGACGCATTGGCGCTGCAATTGAAATGCGTGATGTTACTTTAGTGGAATTACAGGGTCAGGTTGATGATATTGCAGCCTCTCTTGCTCAATCGCTATCAACAATCAAAACTGAGGGAGATAATGTTGCTGGGCCACCCGAGGGTTTCTCACTTGATTTAGCAAATATGCAATCAGGTAATGACTTCACTGTTAGTTATAGCGTTGGAGGAATTGAACAAAATGTTAGAGTCGTAAGAGTTGATGATACTAGCAAGCTTCCAATGGACAGCATTGGTGCAAACGGAGAGAGAGTAATAGGGCTTGATTTTAGCGGAGGGATTGGTGCCGTTGCCTCTGCTCTTGATGCGGCACTTGGCGGAGCTGTAAATGTTAGCAATCCTGCTGGAACTACTATACAAATTGTTGATGATGGAGCGGCAAACACATCAAATATCAATTCTATGACTTCAAGCGCCACTGTTAGTGCAAATCAGGGAGCAGGGCTTGCATTAAACTTATTCACTGACCAAAGCAATGTGGCTTTTACTAATTCTCTTGATGGAAGTGGGCAGAAAACTGGTTTTGCTGGTCGTATTGCAATAAATGAGGCAGTTTTAAATAATAATCAATTACTAGTTCAATATGATTCTGGCGGCTCTTTGGGTGATACCAGTCGTGCTGAGTTGCTATTATCACAACTTGAGGGAATGAGTTTTACATCTGAAACTGCAACATCTGCAATTACTGGTAGCTTTAGACTAAGCGGCAGTGCACAAGATATGATTGCGCAGATGCTTAATTACCAAGGTACGCAAATTTCTTCAGCAAACTCAGAAAAACAAACCCGCGAGCTTTCACTTGAGGCTATCGGTTTAAGAATGAATGATGAGTATGGGGTAAATATTGATGAAGAAATGGCGAGGCTTATGGAGTTGCAAAATGCTTATGCAGCGAGTGCAAGGGTTGTCTCGGTGGTACAGGAATTAATCGACACATTGATGAAGATTTAGGAGTTTTATTATGAATATTGGAAAGTCATTATTTCCGGTTAGCACAAGTTTCTCTTCTGTTACAAACATGAGGGACAGAATGGAAACCCTTGAGATTCAATTAGCAACGGGTAAAAAGGCACACACTCTTTCAGAATTGGGCAATGATAGAAATTTTGATATGACAATTAGGTCTCGTCAATCAAGAATTTCTGCCTTTCAGTCCAATATCCAAACAGTTGATTTGCGGCTTGATTTTTTAGGTAATTCTTTGGAGCGTTTAGATGAAATTGAAGCTGAAAGTCGTGGGGCAGTTGCCGCAGGAGGAGTTGGCTTACAAGATACAAATAAAATTACCACACAAACTCTTGCAAATGCTCGGCTTGATGAAGTTATGGTTTTGTTAAATTCTGAAGTAAACGGACGGTATTTATTTGGTGGAAGTTATAGCGATGCTCCACCTGTTGCCTCACTCAGTGCTATAATGGACGGTGAGGGAGGTAAAGATGGTTATAAAACTATTGTAGGTGAGCGTAAACTTGCTGATGCAGGCGCTGATGGCAAGGGGAGACTGATAAATGCAACTTTACCTGCCTCAACCTCTACATCGCTAGGTGGGGCAGTTGATGGAAGTGAATTGCTAAGCGATGCCGAGATAGGTTTTGCTAATGGCGAAACATTCACTCTTTCAGGTGGTGGGTTTGCACCGGTAAATATTGCTTTTACAAATGTTGGTGGTGCTACAAGTGGAGCAATTCTTGATATTGGCGCAACCGATATTGACGCTTTTGTTGCTGAAATAAACGCTCAAGCTGGCGCAAATATTGCGCAAGTTGAGAATGGTGAAATTATTATTACAGCAAATGATTTGACCAATTCGATAGTAACTGGAGGAACGGCAACTACTGGACTTGTTGATGCAGACGCCAAGTTAGATATTGTGTCTTTATCCGAAGATGGATCTCACCCGTTTGGCTATAAGTTGAGTACTATTTCTTCAAGCTCTAGCGCTGTTGCGCTTAATTCACCCTCGGGTGATCCAGCCCAATTATCAGTTCAGTTTACTGGCATGCCATTATCAGGTGAGACTATTGATATTGGCCTAACTCTTCCTGATGGAGAAAGTCACATAATTGAATTTAAAGCAGTTTCTGGCACACCAGAAAATGCAGGTGAGTATCAAGTCGATGCTGATGTGAATGTAACCGCGGCTAATTTTTCTCAAGCGATAACTGATGAATTACTTCGAATAAAGAACACGGCTCTGGAAGCAAGCTCTACTTATGCTGCGGCAGATAATTTTTTCAATGCGCAGGGTGAGGATATTATGCGTGTTGATGGGCCGCCTTTTGATAGTGCAACTGCTTTGAAAGTGGCAACTGATAGTGACACTGTTTCTTGGTATAATGGCCAGGATTCAAGTAACGCCAGACAAACTGTTACAGGTAGGGTTGATGAATCAACATATGTGAATTATGGCGTGCAGGCAAATGAAACTGGCTTTGTTGATTTAGTCAGAGCGCTAAGCGCATTAAGTGTTGAGGATTATCCTGAAAGTGATGCTAGTGCAAACGATCGTTTTACAGAAATGTCCTCTAGGCAATTAACTCGTCTTTCAGAATCTAACAACTCAAAGTCTGGGTCTATTGAGTTAATCACATTAGAGCTAGGCATTGCAAAAGCAACAAATGGTAGCGCAAAAGAACGTCATACTACTTATCAGGCACAATTAGCAAACATGCTGGCAGAAATAGAGCAAGCTCCGATCGAAGAAGTCGCAATGGAATTATTATCTTTGCAAACCAGATTGCAAGCCAGTTATCAAACTATGTCCACTGTTTCTCAATTAACCTTAGTAAATTATATTTAATAGCAACTTATTTAAATTTAATTTGACTTGCTCAATGGCGTTAAAAGGTGAATTTTTTCTAATAAGCTAATTATTTTTTTAATCTCGCTAGACTTCAGCAAAATGCTATGCTTAGTTGCACCCTAAAGTGCCGCACAAAAAGACGGCATATATAAAAGGGAGACTAATATGAGTTTAAAAACATTAAAAGCAATTTTGCTCACTTCTAGTTTAGTAATAGGAATGGGAGCTGCAAATGCTCAAACGCTTAAATGGGCACGTGCTGGAGATAGCTTAACGCTTGATCCGCACGCTCAAAATGAAGGGCCGACATCTGCGTTGGCTCACCAAATAAGCGAACCTTTAATTATTCGTGATATGACTGGGAAGCCTGTGCCAGCTCTGGCTACTGAATGGGGCCCAAGCGAAAGCGACCCTAATGTTTGGTGGTTTAAGTTGCGTGAAGGTGTGAAATTCCATGATGGTGCTGAGTTTGATAGTGAAGATGTTGTGTTTTCATTTAACCGTGCAATGTCAGAAGAGAGTAATTTTAAAGAGCTTTTATCTTCTGTTGTTGAAGTAAGAGCCAACGGGAAATATGGTTTTGAGATTGTTACCAATGGCCCTAACCCAATCATGGATTCTAACCTAACTAACTTATTCATTATGGATAAGGGTTGGGCTGAAGCTAATAACGCAGTTAAGGTGCAAGATGTTGAAGGTGGAGAAGATACTTTCGCAGCACGAAATGCAAATGGCACGGGTCCATTTATCTTGGTCTCACGTGAGCCAGATGCTAAAACTGTTCTAACACGAAATGATAATTATTGGGGTATTGATGAGTTTCCAATGGAAATTAAAGATATCATTTATACACCAATTCAAAATCAAGCAACTCGTGTTGCTGCCTTACTTAGTGGTGAAGTTGATTTCATCCAAGATGTGCCAGTGCAAGATTTGGCTCGTGTTGGTGAAACTAAAGGTCTGAAAGTTATCACAGCGCCACAAAACAGGGTTATCTTTTTTGGCATGAACCAAGGCGATGCTGATCTTGAAACTGATAATGTTGAAGGCAAGAACCCGTTTGCTGACCTTCGTGTTCGTCAGGCTGTCAATATAGCTATTGATCGTGAAGCCATCAAAAAAGTGGTTATGCGAGATCAATCTGTTCCTGCTGGTATGATAAGCCCACCATTTGTAAATGGCTGGACGGCCGAGCTTGATGCAGTTCCTGCTTATGATGTTGAAAAAGCTAAAGGCTTAATGGCTGACGCTGGATATGGCGATGGATTCTCTATTCGCCTAAATTGCCCTAATGATCGCTATATAAATGATGAGGCAATTTGTCAGGCTTCTGTTGGCATGTTAGCTAAAATTGGTATTGATGTGCAACTTGAAGCATTGCCAAAAGCGCAGCATTTCCCACTTATTGGCGGTCTGCAAACAGACTTTTATATGCTAGGCTGGGGTGTTCCAACTTATGACAGCGAATATATTTTCAATTTCTTAGTTCATACTAAGGGCGAGAAATTTGGTTCATGGAATGGTGTTCGTTTTTCTGATCCTGATCTAGATGTAAAAATTCAGGGTCTTGCATCTGAAACTAACCTAGAAAAACGCAATCAAATGATTGCTGATATCTGGGAAGTAGTGCAAAGAGAGCAGCTTTATATTCCAATTCATCATCAGGTGTTAAATTGGGGCATGGCAGACAAAGTAGACACAATAGTGTCTCCTGAGGATACTCCTATGTTTAAGTATTTTAAACTTAGTGAGTAGGTCTTAAATTGAGAAAAGCTGAAATTCAGCTTTTCACAATTGAAACATCCTCTGGCGAGCATTGCTCGCCAGAGAAGTTTTTTAGTGTTTTTTTAGGGTTATATTTATGCTCGCATTTGCGATTAAGCGTTTTTTTCAATCTATCATTGTTTTACTCGTTGTTGGCTTGGTAGCTTTTTCTATGTTCAACTTTGTTGGTGATCCTGTTGATTCTATGTTGGGTCAAGAGCGCACAGATGCCGATGTTGAGCGGGTGAGAATTTCCCTTGGCTTAGATAAACCTTTTCCAGTGCAATATTATAAATTTTTACAGGGTGCAGTTAAGGGGGATTTTGGCATTTCCTATAGGCAGGGCAGACCTGCATCTGAGATTATTGCAGAACGCTTACCAGCAACGCTTGAGCTGGCGTTTGTTTCAGCATTTTTGGCAATAGTTTTTGGTGTCGTTTTGGGTATATTTACAGCTATAAGGCGAGATGGTTGGCTGGCTAATACTATTATGTCCTTATCTCTGATAGGGGTTTCTTTGCCCACATTCTTGATTGGGATTTTACTTATTTACCTGTTCTCAGTTGAGCTTGGCTGGCTGCCGAGTTTTGGGAGAGGTGATGTAGTTGATTTGGGTTGGTGGAAAACTGGACTGTTAACTAAAAGCGGCCTGTTAGCGCTTATACTACCCTCAATCACTCTTGGTCTTTATCAGATGACGCTCATTATGCGTTTGGTGCGCTCTGAAATGCTTGAAGTTTTACGCCAAGATTATATTCGTTTCGCACGTGCGCGCGGATTAAAAGATAAGAGCATTTACTTTAGACACGCATTAAAAAATACTTTAGTGCCAGTCATTACCGTAACTGGTATGCAACTAGGTTCGATTATTGCTTTTGCTATCATTACCGAAACCGTCTTTCAGTGGCCAGGCGTTGGTTTGTTATTTATCAACTCTATTCGCTTTGTTGATATCCCAGTTATGGCGGCATATTTAATGCTTATTTCTGTGATGTTTGTTTCCATCAATTTAATCGTTGACCTGTTATATTTTGCTATTGACCCAAGGCTTCGTGTTGGAAAATCAGGGGGAGCAAAATAATGTTTTCTAAGTTGGCTGATAATATTCAGCGTGCAAAAAAATCAGATTTTATGTATGCATTTAGACATTCGCCAGTGGCAATGATTTCATTCCTTGTTGCCTTTATTCTAATTTTAAGCGCAATTATTGCGCCACTAATAGCGCCTCACAATCCATTTGATCCAGCTACGCTTAATCTAATGAATGGCTTTTCTGCCCCCATGGTTCCAAACCAATATACATCTGAAGTGTTTTTACTTGGAACTGATGATCAGGGACGCGATGTTTTTTCAACCATTCTTTATGGAATGCGTATATCATTGTTTGTTGGATTTGCAGCAGTAACATTTGCGATGGTGCTTGGTGTGTCGCTGGGGTTAATTGCTGGATATGTAGGTGGTTGGGTTGATGCAATAATAATGCGCATCGCCGATGTGCAGCTTACCTTCCCAGGCATATTGGTGGCTATGTTAATTTTTGGTATCGCTAAGGGTTTCACTCCGATTGATCAGCGTGATGAAATGGCTATTTGGGTGCTAATTATCGCAATTGGACTTTCTGAGTGGGTGCAGTTTGCTAGGGTTGTGCGTGGCGCAACTTTGGTTGAAAAAAATAAAGAATATGTGCAGGCAGCGCGCTTAAATGGGCGTCGCTCTGGTGGGATTATGTTAGGTCATATTTTGCCAAATGTTTTAGGCCCAGTGTTGGTTATTGCAACTATATCTTTAGCGTTAGCAATTATTGCCGAAGCAACGCTTTCTTTCTTGGGGGTTGGTGCTCCGCCAACTCAACCATCATTAGGCACTCTTATTCGTATTGGGCAGGGGTATTTATTTTCAGGTGAATGGTGGATATTGCTATTTCCTGCCCTTACTCTTTTAATGCTGGCTTTGTCGGTTAATTTGTTAGGAGATTGGTTACGTGATGTTCTCAATCCTAAATTGCGCTAGGGCTTAGATTGATGGAAGAAAAAATATTAGATGTTATTGATTTAAGTGTTGAAATTCCAACACGTCATGGAATATTAAAGCCTGTTGATAGGTTAAGTTTTAGCATAAAAAAAGGTGAAATACTTGGCGTTGTAGGGGAGAGTGGGGCAGGAAAGTCTATGGCTGGCAATGCGATTATTGGACTGCTTGATTCACCAGCACATATTTCTGGCGGAGAAATCTGGCTCAAAGGTCGCCGAATAGATAATCTAGCGCCAGAGAAACTAAGAAAGGTTCGAGGCAAACAAATAGGCATGGTTTTTCAAGACCCTCTAACTTCGTTAAACCCATTATTACCTATTGGCAAGCAAATTACTGAAACTATTTTAGAGCATTTGCCAGTTAGTAAAAATGAAGCATTAGATAGAGCAGTTGCAGCATTAGAAGAGGTTAGTATTCCAGCTGCCTCAATGCGT
>JALSJY010000187.1 GCA_026989045.1 Hyphomicrobiales bacterium
ACAAAACTGATCTAAGGTGGGTTGCAATTTCTGGCTCTAACCCTAAGAAATGGCGCAAAATTGGATAGATATCCTGCTAATAATTGATTTATAAAATCCACTCGCTCCTTAGGATTTATAACGTGGTGTGGGGTTTCATGCTTTGTTAATAACCTTGACTCTTTGGGGCGGTTTAAGTTATATTTTTAGCGAATATTTGGGAGTGTGAATGTGTCTACCTTTTTTTCGCGCATTATTTTGGCAACTATCATTACTATAGGTGGTGTGGTAGCCGCTTCATCGCAAGAAACAGCAGCTCTTCCTGATGTTACAGCCCTTACTTATCAACCTATTGTTGCTACATGCGCAACGGGTGCAGGAGCTGAGGGCACTTGTGTAAACCCAACACAGGCCTATATGACAGCCTTGGTGGCTCAGGCTTTGCCAACGGAACAATTTTCTCAAACCTTAGCTAATTATGTAATTGAACTTGCTGCTATTGCTCAAGCTGACGATGCCTGCACTTTTGTTGATAAAGAAATTTCTGAAGCTATTGCACTTGCAGCCTCTTTTGCAATTGATCCCGCCCAACGCGAGCAGTTAGCTGGCATAGGTGAAACTATTGGCTCTTGCGGAGATTTCCAAACAGCGGCCATTGCCCCTGTTGCAAGCCCGAACTAAGCATCATATAACTTAAATTATTTAAAAATTTGGGTGATTGGCATCCAAATTTGCTGGATATATTGTCTTAGTTCAGTAAAAACCATTCGAAGATATTTGAACATTTATCATTTCAAATCTTAGAATTTAAATTAAATTTTAGACAAATGCCGCATTCTGGAAAAATCATTTATTTCATAAGTTTCTGTAAAATAAAAGTTATTTCTTATTATAAAAAATTTGAATAAAATTTTATCTATTTTTCAAAGCTAATTGTAATTTCAAAATATCATATTGCTACTCACTGCAAATCAGGGAGTAGTAAATGTCTATCAAGAAAAAAATAATTACGGGAACAGTCCTTGGGCTAACAATATTTAATATTGGAACCGCACAAGCTATCGTGCCAAATAATATGGATTTTTCTTTAAAGCCATCACTATCATTCATTTCCAATGGCGGCGATTTTTTAAACAAGAAAACTAAAAACTCACTCGGAAATAATTATAATTCATTCCAAAATATTTTTGAAAAGGAAGAAACTAATTCTCCTTTAGGATTTCAAATTTTTTGCCTGCAAAATAAAATGGAATGTAAAGTCAGTTCACAAAGCACAACTGATTATAATTTTCGATTTATGAAAAAACTTAACAAAATAAATAAAGATGTAAATCTTGCAATAACCCCTCAAAATGATATTGGCTTAGATAAATGGTCTATCAATGTTAGTGTAGGTGATTGCGAAGATTATGTTCTTACCAAGCGCTCACTCTTAATTAAATCTGGCATTGCTGCTGGTGCATTAAGAATTGCTACTGCAACTACCAAAGAAGGCGTTGGCCATGCCGTGTTAATAGTAAGAACTACTAAGGGTGATTTTGTACTAGATAATTTAACCAATGCAATTTTACCATGGAATAGGGTTGAACATAGTTTGCTTGCAATATCTGGCTCAGACCCTCACAACTGGTCAATTATCAGGTAAATAAGTAGATTGCCTTACAAGATGCTCTATTACTGCGTGACGCTTCAATTAAGAGCCTACGTAGCGTGAGTGCTTAAAAATCACCCTCAGCAGCTCGCTCAAGAATATCAAGCATAATATCTTTCACCTCTAATGCTTCTTTTAGCAACTCAGGTGGAAGGGTTTTGCCGCCATATATCATCATATCCATATCTAGCGTATAAATCCATAATTGCCCCTTATCATCTTCTACAAGCGATATTCTGCACGGCAAATATGCAGCGTAAGCAGGGTCATGTTCAATCATTTTAGCTGCATATTTGCCGT